>JAAYPD010000182.1 GCA_012520015.1 Methanomicrobiales archaeon | reverse complement strand
TCAAGGGAGGAAAAATCATGAGATTTTTGAAGGGTGAACATGATCTTCAAGGTACTCAAAAGATATGGGTAGTTGCAGGAGATCTCGACGACGCAGAATCGGAAAAACTGGGGTACCAGTACACCAAAACACAACCTGGATTCTCGCATGGAAAAACTGAATCGATCCAGGAGATGCCAGTAATCCGGGACCACAATGAAGCAACACAGATTGCCGAATACCTCTTTTTAAAATATGAGGTTAAGAGATCCGGCACTCTGCAGTATATTGATTACTCTATCGAATTCTCAGACCGTGAGCTTGTTTTCCTCCCTTTTATCAGAAAGGGTGATGCATACTCTCCATTAGTCTGATTTAAACACCGGTTAACAACAGGAAAAAGGAGCCTAAAAGACCCACCCAGACACCAAGGAGAATGGAAATCGGGTACCCCGGAGAGATAAGCCGGGTAGAATTATCCCCTTTTAAATCCTCTTTAATATTCCTGATATCACTCATAATCAGCCTGATCGCCATGATTAAAACGCTGTTCTGTTGTGCGGCCAGGGCGTAGAGCAGAGTGATTAACAGCGCAAGAACAAGGATGAGATTGTTAAGGTAATAACCCGACATTAAGGAAAAGCCTGCAAGAACAATAAAAATTAATATAGCTGGTGCTCCTGTCTTTAGAATATTGTTACATGATTGTGATAATGCTCCAGGAATTGTCCGTAGCCCTGCAAGCCCCTTTTCCCTGAACATCATCAGAATAAAACCTATAAGCATCCACAACACTGTCATGGGAATTAAATCATTGTACTGTAAAGCGAGATCAATCTGAAAAAACTGGATAACTGGGTTGAATAGTTCGTAAAATTGACTGAAATACTGATTAAGTATTTCTTTGAAGACTACGTTGTATTGGATGAGAAAAATATTGATAATAAATGCGATTATTGCGAATCCAAGAATCATGCCAAGATACCGTTTCCAGGATGACAGCATGGATCTGCCCAAAAGAGATATGAGCTCAATGGTTGATTGGGGTGCACTAATGACCCTCCCATATTCATCATTTGTCTTCTTCATATGATGTTCATCCTTTTTTTATTAGCTGGTGATTAGCAATTAAACTATAAAAAACATGGGGCAGTCTATTGGCGATAATTATCGTTTCCTACTTTTGTAATAAAAATTATTCATCTATCTCAATTTCCCAGCAGCTACCTGATGATTGTAATACGAATATAAAAATTGATCGTAACTATTCAGTCGGCTTAGGTTAATGCAAGATAACCTTCATCATACGAATATCTCGTTCCGCCTTGATTATTGTCGAATGGAACGAGAGGGTCATCAATAAATCTCATCACGCTCTCTTTCCATTCTTTAAGCTTGTCGAGTAAGTTTCGTACAAATCTTTTTGTCTTTCTACCTCTTTTTATTTCATCTATAACTGGCAGAGGGAGATTTTCTGCTGTTTCTACTATTAAGATTGATTCTGGATTCAAGTTCTTTGACTCTGAAATCTAATATTTCGATTTTTTCATGAAAATGAATAATATATTCAATTACTTCAGGAGGTTTCTCCTTTATTTCAGATTTCAATTCTTCTGGAAAGTCCATTCGATAATTTGATGATAATACTCATTATAAAATGATATTTCGGTTATTATGGAATTTCACAAGAAGAAGACTCATATTTGAACAGATTTAGGGATGATTAGGAACAGAGCCCTGAGACCGGCTGAACAGTTACAAAAAATTTTTACAATCTGTTTTACTGTCTCTTGTCAGAATCAGGATCTTTTTATAACCCTGTTACAACCATCAGGTAACCATAACAGAGAAGAGATAAATAGAAAGAATTATATCCCCTATAGAGTAAATTTTTAATCTCTGATGTCCCGGAATCTTCTTCGTGTATTATATGTAGACGATGAAACAGTACTGCTTGACCTGGCAAAAATGTTCCTTGAACGTACACTTGAGTTTTCAGTAGATGTAACTGAGTCGGCAGTTGACGCACTGGAGATTTTATCCAGAAAAAAGTTTGATGCAATAGTATCAGATTACCAGATGCCAGTGATGAATGGCATCGAGTTTCTCATTCATGTAAGGGAAAAATTAGGCAATATTCCATTTATTCTCTTCACCGGTAAAGGAAGGGAAGAGGTTGTTATCAAGGCCATTGATAGCGGAGTTGATTTTTACCTGCAAAAAGGAGGCGATGCCAAATCCCAGTTTGCCGAACTTGCACACAAGATAAAAAAGTCAGTTGAGCAAAACATCGCAATAAAAACCCTTGAAGAGAATGAAAACCGGATGAGGTTAATCCTTGATGGGGCAAAAGAAGGGCACTGGGATGTAAACTTTCAGTCCGGAGAGATATATATCAGCCCAAGAGTTTGGGAGATGCTTGGATATCTTCATGAAGAAATGCATAAAATCAGGAAATTTGACTGGAAAACCCTTGTACATCCTGATGAAATGCAAATGGCTGAAGAAAAACTTCAGGAATATTATTCCGGGAAACATGATTTTTTTTCAATGGAATTAAGGTTGTCTACAAAGAATGGAGGATGGAAATGGACTTTTGTAAGAGGAAAAGTTGTTGAATATGATAATGATGACAATCCTATCCGGTTTGTTGGAACCGTTACTGACATCTCCGAACAAAAAAAGGCAGAAGCCGAACTTCAACTTGTAAAAAAGGACTGGGAGGTAATATTCAGGGCCATTGGGAATCCGATCTTTATACTTGACCCAGAGCACACAATCATCGATGCAAATGATGCAGTGCTTTCATTGACAGGAAAACCTTTAAACGAGATCATCGGGTTAAAATGCTGGAACCTCTTCCATGACCCAAAAGCCAGCAGCTTTGCCCCAGGCTGTCCCATGGAGACCATGAAAAAGTCCGGCAGAACTGAATCAGCCGTGATGAAAGTTGAGGCAATGGACAGGATATTTATCGTATCCTGCACCCCGGTTTTCAATGATGATGGTAATATTGCCAGGATAATACACATAGCTACAGATATTACAGAAAATCAAAAACTTGAACAGGACCTTAAAGAAAACCGCGATTACCTTGACCAGATCTTCTCTTCTGTAAAAGAAGGGATTGTTATCGTCGATGCAAACACACATGAGATCCTTGATGTTAACCCGGCTGCAGCTCTGATGATCGGGGCCAAAAAAGAGGAGATTATCCATCAGGTATGTCATAATTTCATCTGTCCGAATGAGAAGGGAAAATGCCCGATCACCGATCTTAACCAGGCAGATGACGATGCAGAACGAGAACTATGCACTGTTAACGGAAATAGGATCCCCATCATCAAGTATGTGGTCCCATTCACGCATAAAGGGAGAGAATGTCTGCTTGAGACATTTATTGATAACTCTGAACGGAAGAAAACCCTTGATGAACTCATCGCTGCTTATGAACGCATTAAAGAAAGTGAAGAAGAGTTAAGGGCCCAGTACCAGGAACTTACGGTCCTAAAAAATTCTCTTGAAGACAATGAAAGAAAATTAAGGGCCATAATAGAGACAACCCCTGATGTAATCTGGGATCTTTCTCCTGATGGAACATTTACGTACCTGAGTCCACAAAGCTATGATATACTTGGGTACCGGCCGGAAGAAAAGATTGGTTCAAAACTTGTGGACCTGGTAAAACCGGAACATAGAGAAGAGATCATAAAGGCTATCAAAAAAGGTATGCTTGGCAGGACAGGATTATTAACATTTGATATTCCATGCATACACAAGGATGGTAGAGAAATTATCCTTAATATTCGTTCTTCTCCATTAATTGATGATGATAATAATATCATCGGATTTCGTGGTGTCTCTCAGGATGTGACCGAGAAGGAAAAGATACTTAGCGATTTACGTGAACAAAAGTACCAGTCTGAGCTCCTGATCGAACAAAAAGATATCTTTTTGAACCAGCTGGCTCATGATCTGAGAACTCCGCTTACTCCCATTATCGGGATGGGGCCATTACTGCTCCAGGGAATAACAGATCCCGATGCACGGGAACTGGTAGAGATTTTTTTAAAAAGCGTGGAATATCTTCACAAGCTGGCTGAAGACATCCTTATGTATGCAGATCTTAACAGAACATGGATTCTTGATTCTTTTGAAAATTATGACATGTCAGACCTGATCTCTGATGCAATTGATGCAAACCTGTACCTGGCCGAACAAAAAGAGGTGTTTATCGAAAACGCAGCACTGCCCGGTATCATGGCACGTGTTTCAAAACCATATGCAAGAGTGGTATTTAGAAACCTCATTAACAATGCAGTCAAGTATAGTCCTCCAAAAGGGAAAGTGAGCATTAAGGTTTACCTTAGCGGCCAGGATATTGTTGTGTCAATATCAGATGAGGGAATTGGCATTCCCCCTGAATCCATCGATAAAATCTGGAATGAATTATTTATTGGTTCTTCATCCAGGATGGATCCATTCTCAAAAGGATTTGGGCTTCCCATCGTGAAAAAGATTGTAGAGCTTCATGATGGAAGAATAGAAGCTTTTAGTGAAGGTTCAATGAAAGGAGCAACATTTACTGTTTACCTGCCAAGAACTGACAAGGATACCTGACATGGAGAACTGACATCCATGACAACTAATGTTGCTTTTTCATCGATCAATTTTTGAAACTATGGATTGGTGCAGGAATTCTCCCACCGCGATTGATAAACTCACTACAATCAAAGGTATTCACCCTCTGCACCGGGGCATGACCCAGAAGACCTCCAAATTCCACATTATCCCCGACATCCTTTCCAATCACCGGAATCAGGCGAACGGCTGTAGTCTTTTGATTAATCATTCCAATTGCTGCCTCATCTGCGATAATTCCGGATATGGTCGAAGCTGGCGTATCACCAGGGATTGCAATCATATCAAGCCCGACTGAACAGACACAGGTCATCGCTTCCAGTTTTTCAATTGTGAGTGCACCACGGATCACAGCGTCAATCATTCCCTGGTCCTCGCTTACCGGGATAAATGCTCCACTAAGACCACCTACAAAGGAACTTGCCATCACCCCTCCTTTCTTCACCTGGTCATTAAGTAGTGCAAGAGCAGCCGTAGTTCCTGGAGCCCCTACCGATTCAAGCCCCATCTCTTCAAGAATTTCAGCAACACTGTCGCCCACTGACGGGGTTGGGGCAAGTGAAAGATCAACGATACCAAAAGGAATTGAGAGCCTTTCAGATGCAACCTGCGCAACAAGCTGTCCGACACGTGTAACTTTAAAGGCTGTTTTCTTGACTGTTTCGCATAAAACTTCAAAATCCCTGCCCCTTACAGTCTCAAGCGCATGCTTGACAACCCCTGGACCGCTGACACCGACATGTATGACTGCATCTGCTTCAGATACACCGTGAAATGCCCCGGCCATGAAAGGATTGTCATCAGGGGCATTGCAGAATACAACAAGTTTTGCACAGCCCAGGGAGTTTTGTTCTTTTGTTGCTTCTGCTGTCTTCCTGATAATCTCTCCCATGAGTCTTACTGCATCCATGTTAATCCCGGTTTTGGTAGATCCGATATTTACTGAGCTACAGACCCGTTCGGTCAGGGAAAGTGCCAGGGGGATTGACCTGATCAGAAGTTCATCGGTTCTGGTCATTCCTTTTGAGACGATTGCCGAGTAACCCCCTATAAAATTGACACCAGTATCGGCTGCGGCTTTATCAAGGGTCCTGGCAACAGATACACAGTCTTCAATCGAAAAACAGGCAGGACCAGCGACTAATGCCACGGGAGTTACGGATATTCTCTTATTAACTATCGGTATGCCATACTCAAGTTCAATCTCCTTACCGGTCTGGACAAGGTCTTTGGCCAGCCTTGTAATCTTTGCATATATCTTCTGATTTAAGAGATCAAGGTCAGCATCACAGCAGTCAAGAAGGCTGATGCCAAGTGTAATAGTCCGGACATCGAGCTGTTCCTGCTCTATCATGTTGATGGTCTCATTTACCTCAAATATATTAATCATGAAGATTCCTGTCAGATACGGTGCATTTTCGTAAAAATGTCTTCACGCTGGCACCTGATTTTGACTCCTATCTCATCACCAAGATTTTCAAGTTCAGTTACCATGTCTGAAAAAGGCTTTGTGCAGCGCCCTGTGTCGACTATCATCATCATGTTAAAGTAACCCTGCACAATAGTCTGGGAGATATCTTCAACATTAACATGATTATTAGCAAGATATGTGCAGACTTTGGCAATAATCCCAACCGCGTCCTTTCCTACCACGGTGATAATTGTTTTATTCATGGTCCAACCAGAACGTATCTATTTGTTTTAATAGGAGATTATAGTTGCAGCATCAATGAAGTCTTTAAAAACAGATTATGGCAGGTTTATCTTTTTACCCGGACACGACCCTTCAGGGGCTAACCCAGGATGCTGCCTGACCGGTTCAAAAAAGTTGTTTTGAAAAATCAAAAAAATAGGGGTCGGCCCTATTTTGGACTACATATCCCCTTAAACGAACATAAGTTCATCTGGATACACCAGTCCTGGTCCATGGATGGACAGAGGAGCAACTAAGGTGCATTGCCTTACGGATTGGAGCACTGTAGCAAAATGAATATATTCCAGGATGCGCTGGTAAAAAGCCCTTATGCAATCCCTTATCCCTCTTTAATGAGAACCTGATCAGTACATAATGCAATAAATCCGGGTTTTGGAAATATTTGCGATACTGACTTGGGACTATAGTATGACTTTACCAGGGATTGAATCCGGTCATGGGCTTTCCAGCGAACAGGCAGCTGAGAAGATAAGAACATTCGGATATAATGAACTTCCTGAAAAAAAGAAAAATAGCCTTTTTGACATCGTTCTTGAAGTTGTAAAAGAACCGATGTTTGTTCTGCTGGTCGCCAGCGGACTTATCTACTTTTTCCTTGGTGATGTCACAGAAGCTGCCATGCTGATGAGTTTTGTATTTGTCATCATCGGCATCACGGTATACCAGGAACAAAAGACAGAAAAAGCCCTGGAAGCACTTCGTAGTTTATCCAGCCCCAGGGTTCTCGTGATAAGAGACGGACAGCAAAGACGTATTGCAGGTAGAGAAGTCGTGCCTGGTGATATTCTCATTCTCTCCGAAGGAGACAGGGTCCCGGCCGACGGGGTTATTCTCTCTTCCAACAATATCATGATAGATGAGTCACTTCTCACAGGTGAATCGGTTCCTGTCAGAAAAATTCCCTGGACCGAAGATATGCCTGTGCAGGCACCTGGAGGAGATGATCAGCCATTTATCTACTCTGGAACCCTTGTTGTCCAGGGGCAGGCTCTTGCAGAAGTCTGGAAAACAGGAACCAGGACTGAGATTGGAAAGATAGGGACGGTTCTTCAGGATGTAAGGCGTGACGATACACGTCTTAAATCTGAAATCACCTCGATTGTAAAGACCATTGCCATCATCGGCATATTTTTGTGCAGTATCATCATCATTATCTACGGGGCTGGCAGGGGTGACTGGATATCCGGTCTTCTTGCAGGAATTACACTTGCAATGGCCATTCTTCCCGAAGAGTTTCCAGTGGTTTTAACTGTATTTCTTGCACTTGGTGCCTGGAGAATCTCGCAAAAGAATGTTCTGACCCGCCAGGTTACGGCTATTGAATCACTGGGTTCTGCAACCGTTTTATGTGTTGACAAGACAGGAACACTCACACTTAATAATATGGTGGTCCAGTCTTTTTTCGCACATGGCCAGTTCTGTGAACATAACCCGGATAAACCTGGAGTTCCTGATCTTTGCCATGAACTGTCTGTTTATGCCATCCTTGCCAGTAAAAAGGATCCTTTTGATCCAATGGAAAAAGCTCTTGTTCGGTTATTTGACAATGGCAGCGATATAACTGAACATATTCACAAAGACTGGGAGATAGTAGCCGAATACCCAGTTACATCCAAGCTCATGGCAATGTCCAATGTCTGGAAGTCTAATAAGGGAGAATTCATCGTTGCATGCAAGGGTGCTCCTGAAGCAATAGCCGATCTCTGCCATTTACCTGGGCGTGAAAGAGATATGTTGACAGAACATGCGGGGACTCTTGCATCAGGCGGGCTTCGCGTTCTGGGAGTTGCCAAATCCTCAACTCCATCTTTGAACCTTCCGGGAACCCAGCATGATTTCAACTTTACTTTCCTTGGCCTGGTAGGGATGGCAGATCCTGTCCGTCCAGGGATTCCTGAAGCGGTAAGCGAGTGTTATGACGCAGGTATCAGGGTGATCATGGTTACTGGCGATTATCCGGCAACTGCCCAGAATATTGCAAGACAGGTTGGGCTGATTAATGCTGATACCTGTATCACCGGTCCGGAACTTGAACAGATGTCTGATGCGGAGCTCCAGGACCAGCTCAGGACAACGACCCTTTTTGCACGGGTTATCCCTGAACAAAAACTACGGATTGTCAATGCTCTTAAGGCAAATGATGAAGTCGTAGCCATGACAGGAGACGGGGTAAATGATGCTCCTGCCCTTAAGGCGGCAGATATTAGTATTGCGATGGGAGGGAGAGGAACTGATGTTGCCCGCGAGGCATCAACGCTTGTGCTTCTTGATGACAACTTTACTTCTATAGTCTCTGCTGTCAGGCTTGGAAGGAGAATATATGACAACCTGAAAAAGGCCATGGCCTATATATTCTCTATTCATGTCCCTATTGCTGGAATGTCGCTTATCCCGGTTCTCCTTGGTATGCCACTTATTTTAATGCCTGTGCATATCGTATTCCTTGAGCTTATCATCGATCCAACCTGTTCGATCGCTTTTGAGGCTGAAAAAGAAGAGCATGATGTTATGAAAAGACCTCCAAGATCCCGGGATGAGATGTTATTTACACGGAAAACTCTCTTCCTCTCACTCATGCAGGGATTTGTGGTCTTGTTTGTAGTGTTTTTGGTATATGCCTATGCCCTGTCAGCCAATCTTTCAGAAGACGAGGTGCGTACCATGACTTTCACCACTATCGTCCTTGCAAACCTGCTCCTTATCCTCACAAACCGATCCTGGTCTGAGACGATCATATCCACTATCAGGACACCTAATAAAGCGATGACATGGGTATTTGTCGGAACGATCTCCAGTCTTCTCCTAATCCTCTCCCTTCCGGAATTAAGAGATCTATTCAGGTTTGATTCCTTGCCAGCCGGTGGGATAATTATCTGTACACTGGCTGCGGTGGTAAGCGTGCTCTGGTTTGAAGCCTGGAAACTTTTCAACTTAAGAAAAAAACCCCGACATTTATATGACCAGGCACTCAGGAATACATAGATTTCATAGGGCTTTGACTTTAATAAACAGGAAAGGAATAAGTTATTTGTCTCCGCTTTTTCCCCGCTTTTTGTAAGAGTTTACCAGTTATTTTGGAATGGATAATTTGCACCTCCTGCGAAACCCGGGTGAATGCACTTGTATAAATATATCTGTGGAAAATAAATTACTCATCTGTATATTCATGTTATTCATTACTCCGTTTCCATCACAGGTACAAAACGATAATATCCATATTCTGGTAATAGACGACGAAGAAGAAGTCCTTAAAGCTACCAGGGACTACCTGGTATCAACGTTCTCTTTCATGGTTGATACTGCCGGCTCTGGAAAGGAGGCGCTTGAAAAAATATCCAGGAACCGGTTTGATGCGATTATTGCAGATTACATTATGGAAGATACCAATGGCATTTCACTCCTTAAAACCATCCGCGACGATGGTGATGATACGCCTGTTATCATCTTCACCGGTAAGGGGCGGGAAGATGTTGTCATCGCTGCATTTGAGAATGGTGCAGACGGGTACGTGATGAAGGGAGATGAAATAAGGTCGCAGTTTGCCGATCTTGCAAAAAAAATCAACACTCTTGTTCAGAACCGTCGGATGGTGGATTCTCTTTTAGAGGTTGAAGGCCAGTTTAAAAATATTTATGAAGATTCACCCATTGCAATTGAACTATACAATAAAGATGGCATATTAATTGACGTTAACCCTGCATGTTGTACGCTCTTTGGTATTAATTCACCCG
>JAAYPD010000181.1 GCA_012520015.1 Methanomicrobiales archaeon | reverse complement strand
GAATGCCTGTTCAAACTCTGCATTCATATCAGATATCACCAAATCTTCATTAAGAATCAACATGGGGATACCTGTTTTATCAAATATGGTTTTATACAGGATCTCTATCTGTTTTCGTTCAGTAATGTCCCTGAATATCCCTTCAATCCCAACATAATTCCCTTGATGATCATAATAATAGTGGCTGCTGGTCAGGACTGTTATCGGGGTTCCGTCTTTCTTTTTCAGCTGAACCTCATAATTCGTGACCGATCCATTTTCTTTCATATCCCTGAGGAAGGTCTCCCTGTCCTGGGGCTTCAGATACAGTGTCTCCGCGATTTTTTTACCGATTAGTTCAGCCAGGGACTCGTACCCTAACACCGTGGTTGCAGAGGGACTAATAAGGATTATCTTCCCTTCCGAATCAGACCGGTAGAAGACATCCTGAATATTTTCAAAGATAGTGTGGTATTCAGTCTCAGCGATAACCTGGTCTGTAATGTCAATTGCCGATGCAACACTCCGCTCAGTACCGGGGATCATGGCTACATTATTAATGCAGTACCGCATCTTTCCAAATCGGTCAACAAACCTGAATGGATAGACCGGCGGTGGAGATGCAGGATTGGCTCGGCGTATGCGATGGTACTCTTTCATCTTAATGAGGTCTTCAGGCATGATGAAATCAGTCCAGCACATCTTCCCCTCCAGTTTCTCTTTTGAATATCCTGAAAGTTGGACAAATTTTTTATTGGCGTATACGATGGTATTGTCAGACTCCACTACCAGGATAATCGTCCCGGTATTGTCAAAAACCGCCCGGTGGAGATTCTCTGATTCATTGAGTCTGATCTCCATCTGCTTTCTTTCGGAAATATCCCTGAATAACCCTTCAATCCCGAGGTAATTACCGGTATTATCATAATATCTATGACTGCTGGTCAAAACCGTAATCGGGGTTCCATCTCCTTTTCGGAGTGTTACTTCGTAATTTTCCACCTTTCCGGTCTTTTCAATCGCTGTAAGAAAGACTTTTCTGTCTTCTGGGTTATAATATAGTGCATCAGCAACGTTTTTTCCATAATATTCAGTATTGTCCGGATATCCAAGGACCGAAGTTGCTGATGGGCTCGTAAGAATTATTTTACCTTCTTTATCGGTCTGATAGTACACATCCTGCATATTCTCAAGAATTCTCCGGTATTTTTCCTCACTCTCCTGGATTATTTCCTGGTTACGTTTGAGTTCTTCAAACTGTGCTTGCAGTTCTTCCTGGGTGGCGGTAAGCTCCTCATTGGCTGCCTGTACCTCTTCTGCGTACTGTTTCTGGTTCGTAATATCAACAAAGGACGCAATACTGTTATCGCTTCCTGGAATGACATCGACATGGACGATGCAGGTATGGACTGATCCATCTGCTTCATTATGGGTCCGGCATTCATGCACTGTCGGAGCCAGGGAGGGATCCTTCCTCCTGATATGATGATACTCAACCATTCGTTTTACATCATCTTCATCAATAAATTTCGTCCAGCTTAATTTGTTTTCCTGTTCGGCAATCGGCACACCGGTCAGCTTTTCCCATCCTGAGTTTGCCCGCAGAATGAGAGTGGTCGGGCCGATAATAATCGAAGCTGCCCCGGTATTTTCAAATACTGCCCTGTACAGACTTTCAGACTGTTTCAGTTCTTCTTCTACCTGCTTTCGGTCTGTAATATCTCTCCCAAGCGATTGATACTCGATGAGGGTTCCTTTTTCATTAAAAATTGCAAGGTCACGCCACCGGTGCCAGCGGAGACTGCCATCAGGCATACGTATCCGGTGCTCAATCTCTCCAACTGGTGAGTCCTGGGTGAGTAAGGCAAAATGGGTGTGGACTTTTTCCCGGTCGTCTTCAGGAATATCAGGAATGAATCGCTGCCCTATGATCTCCTCTCTTTTTATTCCAAAATAGTTGCAATACGCCTCATTTACAAATACGGTGATGCCACCGGGAGTAAACCGGCAGATAAATTCCGACTGTGTCTCAACTACCTCACGGTACCGCTGCTCACTCTCCTTGAGTTCAATGCCGATATTGCGCCGCTGAACGGCAAGTTTCATTTTATGCGTTAATTCGACAAACTGGGGTTTGGGATCTCCGCCCTTCTGCAGGTAATAATCAGCCCCGTCATTTAAGGCCTGAATGACCACTTCTTCCCTTCCTCTTCCGGTAAACAGAATAAAGGGGATCTCTCCTAATGTACTTCGGACCTCTTTTAAAAATTCAAGCCCGTTCATAACCGGCATCTCGTAATCAGAGAGGATAATGTCAAATGAAGTGTTTTTTAAGAGCTCTACGGCTTCTACCGCCGAATCACGAAGTTCAACCTGAAATTCTCCGGTTCGCTCAAGAAAGAGTTTCCCTAATTCGAGGAGTGTGAGGTCATCATCAACATACAGGACTGAGATCATGAAAGTTCCTGATATAGAGTAATATAGAACGTGAAGAGTATAATAATGATTGTGGGAATAAGAGGGGGAATTTCATATATCAAATACCTTGGATTTATCATCGAAGAAAAAGGGGTATTATGAGGCATGCACACAAATCACACGCTATTGCTCTCCCTACACCAATACGTAAACCAATACCTATACCTTCTAGTTAAACCGTTGATGGATCCTGGTTTTTATACTGATTCAACAATATTTATTGATCATCCGGTTTAAATGAAAATAAGCCGGATCCCTCCTTTTC
>JAAYPD010000180.1 GCA_012520015.1 Methanomicrobiales archaeon | reverse complement strand
TATCATCTCCGAGCTTGCAAAGAAGATGGGTCTTAAAGGCTTTGACCTGCCGACTGCAAAGGATGTCTGGGATGACATGAGAAACTGCACGCCAAACATGTTTGGTGCAACTTACGAGAAACTTGAAAAGCCTGAGTCTATCTGCTGGCCATGCCCGACAGAAGACCACCCGGGAACCCCGATCCTGCATATCGGTAAATTCTCTACCGCTGACGGGAAGGGTAACCTGTTTGGTATAGAGTACAGGCCTCCAGCAGAGGTTGCCGATGCCGAGTATCCGTTCACCATGATGACCGGACGTCTCATCTTCCACTATCACACAAGGACACAGACCGGCAGAAGTGCTGCACTGCACTATGAGGTTCCGGATTCATATGTCCAGATAAACAATGAAGATGCAAAACGGCTTGGTATCAACCAGGGCGACAAGATTGTCATAACCAGCCGCCGTGGTAAGACCGAGACTGTTGCACGTGTTACTGATGAGATTGGACCTGGTGTCCTTTACATGACCATGCACTTTGCAGATGGTGTCAACAACCTGACGAACACTGCACTGGACCCGATGTCCAAGATGCCAGAGCTCAAGCACTGTGCTGTGAAAGTTGAAAAAGCAGGAGGGAAATAAGATGGCAGCTAAAGGCGATATGATCTATGCCTGGACAACAGACAGTGGACTGGCAAAGAAGGCTGAGTGTGGTGGTGCTGTTACTGCCCTTCTTAAGTATGCACTGGAAAACAAGCTGGTTGACGTCGTTGTCGCGGTAAAGAAAGGATTTGACCTTTATGATGCCGTGCCGGTTGCCATAACCGATCCAAAGGATCTTGACCAGACGGCCGGTTCCCTGCACTGCGGTACCCTGCTCATGTCCACCTTTATCCAGAAATACCTGGACGGGGCAAAGAAGACGAAGGTGGGTGTCGTCGTCAAGGGATGCGACCTTATGGGTCTTATCGAACTTGGCAAACGTAATGAAGTCAATATGGACAATGTCCTGACCATTGGTGTCAACTGTGGTGGGTCTGTAAACCCAATCCAGGGCCGCAAGATGATCGCCGAGAAGTTCGGCATTGACCCTGACAAGGTTACCAAGGAAGAGATCGACAAGGGCCAGTTCATCATCGAGTATGACGGAGGTCACAAGGGTATCAAGATAGATGACCTTGAGGACGAAGGTTTTGGCCGCCGCTCCAACTGTCGCAGGTGCAAGTACAAAATCCCGCGGCAGGCAGACCTTGCATGTGGTAACTGGGGAGTTATCGGTGACAAGGCCGGAAAAGCTACCTTTGTCGAGATATGCAGCGACAAGGGTGCAGACCTGGTCAATAAGGCCGTCTCTGCAAAGAAACTTGAGACCAGTGCTGCTGACCCGAAAGGCATAGAGATTCGCGGCAAGACCGAGAATGCAATGCTCAAGCTTGGAGAAAAGTGGCGCAAGAAGGAGTTCACTGCAATTCGCGACAATCTCTGGGACTTTATCAACAAGGAGACATCAAGGTGTATCAAGTGTTACTCCTGTATTGAGAAGTGTCCGGTATGTATCGCAACTCCGTTCGAAGGAAGACCTGAGTCATACATGGTTCGTCCCGGATATATTCCGTCAGACCCGATGTTCCACCTTCGCAGGTTTGCCCACATCTCTGACAGCTGTGTAAACTGTGGCCAGTGCGAGGAACTTTGTCCGGTTGAGATCCCACTGGCCCTTATCTCGCATGCAATAAGGGTTGAGGCTGACAACGGTTTTGTTCCTAAACTCGGGGCTTCTTCTTACAAGAACTAACCAATCCTCTCTTTTTTTACTTGTTTCTCCTGGTAAATCAGAATAATCTGTTCACATCTTTCCCATCTCAACTCATCTCATCCCTGCTCATCCCGAACATTAATGCAGGGATTTCATAGCACTTATCTTTCTCATATGAAGATCCACCACTAATCACCATTTTTCCGGATTAATTCGCCAGATTTATATTATCACTCATTAAAATATTGATCTGCATTGTGACCAGGGGGTGTGCATGATTCACCCGTGGACATATTCGGGTTGTCCATTCCTTTGTGCCTGGTTGCAAGAAAGCATGTATCATCCAGGGAGCGAAAAGCTCTGTTGTAATTATTGGTATCTTTCACCAGCTGAACTCGGGTGAAATATGAGTGAAAATACAGAATTAATGAAATATGTGGCAACCACCTGCCCATACTGCGGGGTCGGTTGTACACTTAACCTGGTAGTGAACAATGGCAGACTCGTTGGTGTTGAACCAAACCAGAGATCTCCCATAAACGAAGGAAAACTCTGTCCAAAAGGGGTTACCTGCTGGGAGCATGTTCACAGCCCTGATCGCCTGACTGCCCCGTTGATCAAGAAAAATGGCAAGTTCGAGGAAGCAACCTGGGACGAGGCACTTGATCTTGTTGCAAAGAACTTTAAGACCATCTATGATAAAAACGGTCCAAAGGGGCTTGGATTCCAGACTTCATGCAGAACTGTCAACGAAGACTGTTATATCTTCCAGAAGTTTGCAAGAGTCGCATTTAAGACCAACAATGTAGATAACTGTGCCCGTATCTGTCATGGACCTTCTGTTGCAGGTCTCTCTCTCTCATTCGGTTCTGGTGCGGCAACAAATGGTTTTGAAGATGCACTGAACGCCGATTTAATTCTTGTATGGGGATCAAATGCGGTAGAGGCACACCCGCTTGCAGGACGCCGTATAGCACAGGCAAAGAAGAAGGGTATCCCGATCATCGCAGTCGACCCGCGTTATACAATGACTGCCCGTCTTGCAGATACCTATGTCCGTTTTAACCCGTCTACCCACATTGCCCTTGCAAACTCCATGATGTACTGGATCATCAAGGAAGGACTGGAAGACAAAAAGTTCATCCAGGAACGGGTTAACGGCTTTGATGAACTTAAGAAGACCGTTGAGAACTATGCTGATGCAGAGTCCATACACGGTGTTCCGCTTGATGTCGTAAAGGACATGGCATTTCGGTATGCAAAGGCCAAAAATGCCGTCATCATCTACTGTCTTGGTATCACCGAGCTTACTACCGGAACTGACAATGTCCGTTCAATGGGTAATCTTGCCCTTCTTACCGGAAATGTAGGCCGCGAGGGTGTTGGTGTAAACCCGCTCCGTGGTCAGAACAATGTGCAGGGTGCCTGTGACATGGGTGCTTACCCGAACGTGTACTCCGGGTACCAAAAGTGTGAGGTTGCAGAGAACCGTGCCAAGATGGAGAAGGCCTGGGGTATTACTGACCTTCCTGACTGGTATGGTGCAACTCTGGTTGAGCAGATTAAGCAGTGTGGCGAAGAGATCAAAGGGATGTATATCCTTGGTCTGAATCCTGTCGTCACATATCCTGACTCTAACCTTGTGAAAAAACAGCTTGAGAGACTTGATTTCCTTGTCATACAGGATATCTTCTTCACCGAGAGCTGCGAGTATGCAGATGTAATCCTTCCAGGAGCTTGTTTTGCAGAGAAGGACGGCACATTCACCAGTGGAGAACGCAGGATTAACCGCGTCAGAAAGGCTGTAAACCCGCCAGGGCAGGCACATGAGGATATCTGGATCATCACTGAGCTTGCAAAGAAGATGGGTCTTAAGGGCTTTGATCTCCCGACTGCAAAGGATGTCTGGGATGACATGCGGGCTGTAACTCCGTCCATGTTCGGAGCCACCTATGAGAAACTTGAAAGGCCCGAATCTGTCTGCTGGCCATGTCCGACCGAGGATCACCCTGGAACACCGATTCTGCACCGTGAAAAGTTCGCAACTGCTGACGGAAAGGGTAATCTCTTTGGTATTGAGTACCGCCCGCCTGCCGAAGTTGCAGATGCAGAGTATCCGTTCACCCTCATGACCGGGCGTCTTATCTTCCATTACCACTCAAGGACACAGACCGGCCGTGCTGTTGACCTGCACCGCGAAGTGCCTGAGTCTTATGCCCAGATAAATGTCGAGGATGCAAACCGGCTCGGAATTAAGAATGGCGAGTATATCAAGCTGAAAAGCCGCCGTGGAGAGACCACGACTCTTGCACGGGTCACCGACGAGGTCGGTCCTGGTGTTGTTTACATGACCATGCACTTTGCAGATGGTGTCAACAACCTGACTAATACCGCACTTGACCCGATGTCAAAGATGCCAGAGCTCAAGCATTGTGCCATTGCTATTGAAAAGGCAGGAGGTAACTAAAATGGCAGCAAAAGGCGATATGGTCTATGCATGGGCGAAGGATGCAGAGATCCAGAAGAAAGGTGAGTGTGGTGGAGCTGTTACAGCCCTTTTAAAACATGCCCTTGAGAGCAAGATGGTTGACGCTGTTATCGCCATCAAAAAGGGTAAAGATCTCTATGATGCTGTTCCGGTTGTCATCACAAACCCTGAGGAGCTCATCCAGACGGCAGGTTCCCTGCACTGTGGTACACTCCTTATTCCAAAGCTTATCAAGAAGTACCTGAACGGTGCAAAGGACAAGAAGTACGCAGTCACCTGCAAGGGCTGTGATGCCATGGCTTTTTATGAGCTTGCAAAGAGGAACCATATAAACCTTGACAATATCATCATGATCGGTGTCAACTGTGGTGGGTCTGTAAGCCCGGTTGCTGCAAGGAAGATGATTAAGGAGAAGTTCGAGGTTGATCCTGACAAGGTTACCAAGGAAGAGATTGACAAGGGTCAGTTCATCATCGAGTTCGAGGGCGGCCATAAGGGTATCAAGATCGACGATCTTGAAGAGGAAGGGTACGGACGCCGCTCCAACTGCCGCCGGTGCAAGATGAAGGTCCCACGCCAGGCTGATATTGCAGCAGGTAACTGGGGAGTCATCGGAGACAAGGCAGGTAAGGCCACTTTCCTTGAGATCTGCTCTGAAAAGGGTGCAAACCTTGTAAACGACGCACAGTCAAAAGGTGTTCTTGAGACAAGTCCTGCTGATCCAAAGGGTATTGAGATCAGGGGCAAGGTCGAAAGGGCCATGTTAAAGCTTGGAGACGAGTGGAGACACCGTGACTTTGACGGTCTTGGAAAAGGCAAAGACCGCCTTAAAATGATGATGGAAGAGTCTTCAAAGTGTGTCAAGTGCTATTCCTGTATTGAGGCCTGTCCAATCTGTTACTGTGTCGAATGTTCGACGAAAAAGCCCTGGTTTGTCGCACCTGGAGTTCTCCCGACCAGCTTCATGTTCCACCTGATTAGGTTTGCACATGTGTCTGACTCATGTATCAACTGTGGCCAGTGCGAAGAGCTCTGTCCGATGGAGATACCAAATGCACTCTTCATGCACTCCCAGCAGGTTGAGATTGAGAAGATGTTCGGCCATGTTCCAGGAAGGGATATGACTCCGCCAATCCATGCTCTTGTTGAAGAGAAGGCAGAGCGTGCCCGTCTTGACGCAACCGGAACTGATTCCATCTTCACAAACATCTTTGCAGATGAGTGAGCCTGGTTAACCAGGATAACCCCAACCTTTTTTTCTTTATATCTCCAGTATCTCACAGGCAGGAATGATTCTTCTTTCCTCAGGTGAGGTGACAGGTATGAAGCAGGCGGATTGTATATCTTCGGGAATTACAAAAGAATGCCATGTTATTAAGGTAGCCGGGGATGAGACCAGGGATGCGACGGTGGAGGTATGCACCGAGTCCAGGGTAATTTTTTCATTGAACGGCTGTGTTGTGGGTGATTTCTCTATAACTCCTCTTGATCTTGAGGCTTTTGCTGTCGGTTATCTCATCTGCGAGGGATATATCTCCTCGAGGGAAGAGATTGAGGAGATACAAATAAGTCTTCCATGCATCTCGGTTACTACGAAGGATGGTAAAGTCCCGGCCAGGGATTTCTCAATGAACAGTTCAGGTGGATCATGTCGCGACCTGCTACCGGACGGAGAGCTCCCTCCTCTCCCTGACGGTTTTGTCGTGAATGCCAGGACAATCCTTCAGTCGATGGACAAAGTGAATGATTACTCTGCCATATGGAGACGAACCGGCGGAATGCACTGTAGTCTTATAGTAGACAGAAACGGGGTTGTTGTATCCGGTGTTGAGGACATGGGCAGGCACACCACCGTTGACAAGGTAGTTGGCATGGCGGTCTTAAAAGGTGTCTCTCTTCCTGATTGTTTCCTCGTCAGTTCAGGCCGGCTTCCGGTTGACATGGTTGCAAAGGCTTACCGTGCAGGAATACCTGTCATGGTATCTAATAATGCTGCTTTTGCCGGCGGGATAGAGTTTGCGAAAAAGGTGAACATGACCCTTGCAGGGTTTGCAAGGCCTCCAAATATGACCATTTATACAGGTGCCGGGAGGATCTTATTCTCTTAAAACCCAAAATTTTCAAGGGTCAGTCAGTTGTTCTTCTCTAATTCGTGATTAAATTACATGGCAGAACTTCTGCAATAAACCGGTAAACCTGTTTATAACCATGAATTACAGTTGGTATGCACGGAATTTCAATTATCCAGGGAATTGGCCAATGCATCACAATTGTGCTGAAAAGTTGGATAGTGTATTGGGCAGGTGCATCCAGGAACGTTTTTTACCGGAATACATATCTTCCTTCCTGCTATTTCGACGAATTCCACGTGAATATCAACCATGTAGGTCTCTTTTAATGTCATATTAGTAATCACTTCTTCAGCCGGACCTATACTGATAAATGATCCGTTTTTCATAATCCCGACAAGATCTGATACCATAAATGCATGATCCGGAAAATGTGATGTCATGACAATGGTAATGCCCTTCTCCTTAAGCCTCTCAACAAGAGAGAGGACCTGCATCTGGTTTCCAAAGTCAAGATGTGATGTTGGTTCATCAAGGAGTAAGAGTTCAGGTTCCTGGGCAAGAGCCCTGGCAATTAAAGCCATCTGATGCTCTCCGCCGCTGACTTCATTTATTGATTTATGCATAAGGTGCATTATCCCTGCTTCCTGCATTGCATGAAGAGCAATTTTTAGATCATTCTCATCCGGAGAAGAAAAAGCAGAGATATAGGGAGTCCGGCCCATCAGAACATATTCAAGGACTGAAAACGGAAATGCTACCTGGTAACCCTGGGGAACATATGCGATTCTTTTTGCGAGAGTTTTTCGGTCAATTTTTCTGATATCAATCCCATCAATCCTGACCGCCCCATTCTGATATTCAAGAATGTCAATCATGCATTTCATCAGGGTCGACTTTCCTGTTCCATTTGGCCCGATAATACAGAAAATATCGCCGGGCTGGAGTGAAAAGGAGATATTTTTAAATACGTCCCGTTTTCCATCCCAGCTGAACTGAAGATTATGAGCCGTGTAATTTATACCCATCCGGTCTTCCTCCGCCAGAGAAGGTAGGCAAAGAATGGAGCACCAAGTAATGCAGTAAGGATGCCAAGAGGGATCTCTGTTGCAATTATCGTCCTGGACAAATCATCCATGATGAGCAGATATGATGCGCCCATCACGATGGTAAATGGCAGGAGTTTTCTATAGTCCGGACCGGTTATCATCCTTCCAAGGTGGGGAATAACAAGGCCTACCCACCCGACGATGCCACTTATACAAACCGATGCAGCGGTTAAAAGTGTTGCACAGATGATGATGATCCTGGTAATTTTCTTTAGATCAATGCCCAGGGTCTTCGCCTCGTCCTGGCTTAATGAAAGGAGGTTAATTCTCCACCTGATGAGGATGAGAACGCCTCCTCCGAAGATGATTGCCGGCAGAATGGAAAGGATATCATTGTATCTGACCGATGACAGACTCCCCATCAGCCAGAATATGATGGTCGGAAGTTTCTCATATGGATCTGCTACATATTTGGTGATCGAGAGTAATGCTCCAAAAAATGCGGATACAATCACACCTGAAAGGACCAGCACGAGTATTTGTCCGGTTTTATATAGACGCGAAAGAAAATACGATATTAAAACAGCAAGTATTCCTCCGATAAATGCTGATACCTGGGTCATCCATGCTGCGGTTGAGAACAGAATAGCAAGTGCCGCACCAAATCCTGCTCCTGAAGAGACGCCAAGAATATCCGGGGAAACAAGAGGATTTTTGAATAATCCCTGGTATGCTGCCCCTGCCATGGAAAGGGCTGCTCCTACTATGACTGCTGCAATTATGCGGGGAAGACGAATCTGGAAGAGGATGGTCTCATCTGCATTTGTCCAGGTGGGTTCCAAAGGATACACCAGTGATAATAGCATTTTTATGACGACAAGTGGCTCTACTTCATATCTGCCGATAAATAGTGACCATAAGATCACTCCAAATGGAAGCAGGCAGAAAAAAATCTGGAACGGGACTCCAATCCGCAATGTTGCCTTAACGGCCTCGAAATTGTATTGTTCCGAAGGTATGTGAATGTCTTTCATCTGTAGAGACCGGGTATTGATAGAAATATGCTCTGATGTATTCATAGTAAACCTTTGATAACCTGACTGAGGGTTTGTTAAGAAGAATGGGTATACAAGTGTAAAATAGATTACTATTTGGAACAAAATATCTCTTTGGAAAAAAACAGGAATGAGGAGACTTGATCAGGTACATAACCAGGACAGGTAGGATGCCAGCAGAGTGGATAAAACTAACCCCTGAAATGTCCAGGTCATGGTGAAAATTGCCCCCAATTTTAGCCAAAGGAGAATAGCTAAAAATCCCCGGTTTTTTG
>JAAYPD010000011.1 GCA_012520015.1 Methanomicrobiales archaeon | reverse complement strand
TTCCGGGTATGGCATATATCATGAGGATGTCCTTCGCATGTTTGCCAGTTATGGCCTTGGCGGGACAGATGATTTCACCCGTATCATCCTGACACATGGGGATACAGATCATTCAGGAGCTGCCGGGTTTTTCAATGCCCCGGTTTATACTCATGAAGGGACATGGGAGATTATAAAGACAAATAACCGTGCGTGGGGGGCTGCTTCCCAGGACCTGGTTCTTGAGCAGGTTTATACCGTTATGATAAACCTGTTTGCAAGGATGACGCCTCCTCCTTCTGTGAATCTTTTCCCGCCTGCCGGTGAATTAAAACGTGGAGAGTTTCCAGTTCTTTCTACATTTACTGCTGGTGGCTGCACTTTTGAGATACTGGAAGGGCATGGAGGGCATCAGCATGGGCTTGTGTATATTGTCTGCAGGGAGGCCGGAGTTATATTTACATCTGACACCATCCTCAACCTGAAACACCTCAGCCCTGAACGAAGCGAGTACAATAATTTTGCCGTGTACCTGGTGACGACCGTTAATGTTGACCCTGACCTGGTGAAAAGCGAGAGGAAGGCTTTGGTAGGTCTTGCCGAAGAGATGGACAGAGAGCTCAGAGCATCTGGCAGGCGCCTTCTTTACTGCTGTGGCCATGGGCCGATATCGGTAATGGAAAATGGTGAACTGGTTCCTGCTATTAAACCTGTGGTATATCATCATCCACAGAACTGATAAGACCGTCACGATATCCTGAAGAGGATTCCACCTGAATGTATACACAGGTATGAACAAGCATAGTGTCCAGAACATGATGCAGCTGATGGCAACGCGGATAAATTCTATCGCTGATCATATTTCTGACGAAGAAGTATCTCATTTTATCCAGGAGCTCCTTAATGCCAGACGGATCTATGTCATGGGGGCAGGGAGATCCGGACTTGTTGCAAAGGCATTTGCCATGCGGCTGATGCACCTTGGTATGATCAGTTATGTCGTCGGCGAGACTATTACACCGGCATTGCAAAGAGGAGACCTGATTGTTGTCCTGTCAGGATCTGGAAAGACAAGAACCATCATGGAGATCGTGCAGACTGCAAAGGAGATAGGGGGAAGAATCTCCCTGATTACTTCTAACTCCGAATCTCCAATCGGAAAGATAGCAGACACGCTTGTAATAATTGAAAGTGTCCGTGACAGCATTCCTGATGAGAGCATGGAGTACGACACAAGGCAGATGCTTGGAGAGCACCGTTCATTTGCCCCGCTTGGAACTTTGTTTGAAACGGCGGCTATGACATTTTGTGACGCAGTCATCTCGCGACTGATGGAGATTACAAAGACCGATGAGTCAGCTCTTAAGGACCGGCACGCAAATATCGAGTGATCTTCATGAAAAAGATATCAGCACGTGCACGAGCAATCGAGATGTCCGGGATCAGGAAATTTTTCCAGGCAGCAAAACCTGATTCTATAAACATGGCCCTTGGACAACCGGATTTTGTAACTCCTGACCATATCAGGGATGCAGCAATACAGGCTGTCAGGGATGGAAATACAGGTTATACTTTCAATGCCGGTCTGCCAGAGCTCAGGGAGGCCTTGTCTGAAAAGTTTAAGAATGAAAATCACCTGAGCTACTCTCCAGATCAGATCATCGTTACTGCAGGAGCCGGGGAGGCGCTCTTTATCGCCATACAAAGCCTTGTGGATGATGGCGACAGGGTCCTTCTTACTGACCCTGGTTTTGTCTCTTATGAGGCCTGCATAAGGCTTGCAGGAGGAAGACCGGACTTTGTATCACTGAAAGATGATCTTCACATTAATGAGGAGATGCTTTATGAAAAGATGGACGGAGCAAGGCTTCTCATTCTAAACTCACCAAATAACCCCACCGGCGCAGTTGAATCCAGGGAGACCATCCGTTCGATAACCGAGGCCGCCATGGATGCAGGGGTTACTATCCTTTCAGACGAAGTTTATGAGCATATCATCTATGATGCCGTTCATGCAAGCGCCGCAACATTTGGTGAGGATGTAATTACTGTTAATGCAGCAAGCAAAACCTATGCAATGACCGGATGGCGGCTTGGCTTTATTGCAGGCCCTACTGAATACATGGAACAGTGCCTGAAGGTTCACCAGTACTGCCAGACCTGTGCAACCTCAATCAGCCAGTATGCAGGGGTTGCAGCTTATACAGGGGATCAGTCCTGTGTAAAGATGATGAGGGATGAATACAGGGCACGCCGGGACATACTGGTCTTTGGTTTACACGATCTTGGCATAGAGTTTCCGGTGCCACAGGGCGCTTTTTACGCTTTTGTCCCGCTTGGCAGGGAGAAGATGCAGGAAGTTATGGATGCCGGCGTTATTGTCGTTCCGGGTGATGCGTTCGGACCATCAGGAGCAGAATATGCACGATTCAGTTATGCCACATCACGGGAAAATATTAATGCTGCAATCGAACGGATGAGACCGGTTTTTGAGGTTTAAAAATGGTATATGATCTTTTAAAAAAGCTCTCTGATGCACATGGACTTTCAGGATTTGAAGGAAATATCAAGACTATTATCAGAAAAGAGCTGGAAGGGCATGTAGATGAATTTTCAGAAGACAGGCTTGGAAATCTTATCGCGGTAAAAAAAGGCACTGGTCTTTCGGTCATGATTGCATCCCACATGGATGAGATAGGGCTCATGGTCCAGTATATCGATGAGAAAGGTTTCATCAAGTTCGTTGGTATCGGCGGATGGTTCAACCCGACCCTTCATACCCAGCGCGTAGTTCTCCATGGGACTAAAGGCCCTGTTCCTGGTGTAATAGGATCAAAACCGCCCCATGTCATGACCCCTGAGGATCGAAAGAAAGAGATTAAGATGGAGGACCTCTTCATCGATGTGGGGGCGACAACAGCAGAAGAGGTTGCAGGTCTTGGAATTGAGATAGGGACCCCGGTTACTATCGAACAGGAACTGGTTGCCCTGGCAAATAACCGGGTTACCGGAAAAGCACTTGACAACCGTGTAGGAGTCCTTGTCCTGATTGAGACGCTGAAGAGGATGAAGACTTCCATGACGATCTATGGAGTTTTCACCGTCCAGGAGGAGGTGGGTCTTAAAGGTGCCAAGGTCAGTGCTTATGCATTGCACCCGGACATTGCCATTGCCACTGATGTAACGATCCCGGGAGATCATCCGGGAGTAACAAAAAAGGAAGCTTCGGTTGAGATGGGAAAAGGGCCTGTGCTTGTACTGGCAAGTGCATCAGGAAGGGGGCTTTTGTCTGACGCCCGACTTGTTTCATGGCTAAGGACAGCCGGAGAAAAGGCGAAGATTCCGTACCAGCTTGAGGTAGGAGATGGAGGAAATACCGATGCGTCAATTATTAATCTTGTTCGCGATGGAATTCCAAGCATCCCATTGTCTGTCCCTTCAAGGTACATTCATTCGCCTGTCGAAGTGGTCGATTTAAAAGATGTTGAGTCAACCATAGACCTTCTGGTCGAGGCATTAAAAAGGAAACCGAAGATCTGAATTTATTGAGATCTTTCTCGTAACATGTTTTTTTAATGTTCACTGAGGCTGTGACATGATAATGTGATTAATTTGTTATTCGTTAACAACTTCACCTGTTGCTTTTATAATGACAAACCCACCCAATACGAATAACACTTTTACTGTATCAAAAAAAAAACATCTTTTTGTCAGGTACAGATGGGTGGGGAAAAAAATAATTATCAATTTTCCCTCATCCGGGAAATTGCCTGACTGTTTTATCTTAAAAATACTATGTATTTATTTTACCTTCTCTAACCTGTTAGTATGCAGGAGAAGAACCAGCAGATAGTAAATGAATTTTTATCTCATAGTAAAGAGATCAACGAAGACATCATGGCCGACATTGAGAAAATGCTCGGGGTAATGCCATTTATTTTCAATTCACTTAAAGAAAGACCGGAAATCGTCATGCTTGCCACCCTGGCGGACTACAATATCGGCAGGCCAAAGACTCTTTCACCAAAAACCGCTGAACTGATTGCCATTGCTGCTGCAGCCGGAGCAGGGGCAGAGAGTTGTCTTAAAGTTCATATTAAGGCTGCATTAAATGAAGGAGTCACAAGAGATGAGATACTTGATACAATCATGATCGCTGCCATGATGGGTAAGACAAAAATCCTTGCATCCGCCTTAAGACTATTGCCGGATCCCGAATAATCAAAAAATTATTAATTATTTTTCACCATCCACGATTCTGTTGAAAAGGAGAAGATTGCCTTCCTCGTCCTGAAGATATAGTGACTGGTCATCTATGGTATAAGATCTGACCGACTGCAGGAGTTGCAGGAACAAATTTTCAATATCCATTGTATCCTGGCAGAACATCATAGTTGAACCGAGCGGGGAGATAAAGATTGGAGATCCATAAGCAGGATTTTCGCCGGAAAGGTTGTAGGTTCCAAAATACCTGTTACACCCGGAATCTCCTGATAATTCATAAGTCTCTGAAAAATTTACTGTAACTTTAGCGTCTTCCAGGGAGATCAGAGGTGTGTTATTCATGTCTGAAATCTCTTTAAGCATCCAGTCCCCATAAAGGACGGGGACAGATGTCGTATTTATCACTTCATCAGGGGAGGTCCTTTCATCCTGCGCTACACAGCCGGCGATTACAGCCAGCATTATGATAATTATTCCAGGAAAAACCAGCTTCATATTAACTAATGAACATTTATCCTGGAAAAATCTTCTTATTATGAAGAAACTTCATGGTCAGGCAGACCAGATATCTGGTATTCATAAAAATGGGGAGTATCCATGAAAGTTTCAAAAAAGTTATGTCTTTTTGCCGTAATAGGATTTTTCCTCCTTATTGCTCTTTGGATCCCATCAGTATCAGGATGGTCTTTTGATAACTGGTTCAGGGATAATCCAACGGCACAGGAGAACAAGGTTACTTACTTTCAGAATATTGCACAGGTGACTGAAGATTATGCTTCTGACAGACTTATAGTCCGGTACAAGCCAGAATCACTCAGGAGTAAGACTGGAATGATGTCTGTCCAGGCGATGGCAAACAGAGAAGCAGGCTCCAGGGTAGTTCATGATCTAAGTACCAGCGGGGCTATGGGAATGCAGGTAGTCCATGTGACTGATACTTCATTAAAGAATGCAATGAAGGTTTATGAGAATAATCCTGATGTTTTGTACGTGGAACCGGATTACAAGATATCCCTGAGTCCAGTTGAGAAGTCGGCATCATCTGGTCCTGGTCAGGCTTCTTACTCCACGGCATCCGGATGGCCTGACGATCCTGGCTTTTCCCTGCAATGGGGGCTTGAAAATACAGGGCAGGCTCCGTTTTATGGAAAGCCCGGGGCGGATATAAGTGCAAAGACTGCCTGGGGGGCAACGACAGGATCTTCAACGGTTACAATAGCTCTGATTGATACCGGGGTCGATTACAATCATCCGGACCTTGCTGCTAATATCTGGAAAAACTCCGGAGAATATTTAAACGGGGCTGATGATGACGGAAATGGATATATAGATGATATACGAGGCTGGAACTTTGTTTCAAAGAATAATGATCCGATGGATGATAATGGTCATGGAACACATTGCGCCGGAACTCTTGCAGCGATTGGAAATAATGGGATAGGGACCGCCGGGGTTGGCTGGAACCTGAAGATCATGACTTTAAAATTCCTTGATTCAAAGGGTAACGGATATACATCAGACGCAATATCTGCGATATTATACGCAACCCAGAAAGGAATTCCGATTATTTCATGTTCTTTCAGCGGACCTGGAGAGTCACAGGCATTAAAAGAAGTGATCGACTCCTCTTCTGCACT
>JAAYPD010000179.1 GCA_012520015.1 Methanomicrobiales archaeon | reverse complement strand
CACCGGGTACATCCTGAAACCTGTAAAAAGTGTATTGAAAGTGATACAAAACTCTCGTCCGGAGTTGCCCCGGGAACTTACAAGCTGTACAGGTGCAAAAATAATATGTGGGATATGGCAACTCCGATAATCCTTGGAGGAACTCATGTTGGTAACCTTTTCCTTGGTCAGTTCTTCTTTGATGATGAAGAGATTGACTATTCCTTCTTTTTAGAACAGGCCAAAAAATATGGATTTAACGAGAAGGAATATATTAAAGCACTTGGAGAGGTGCCCAGGTGGAGCAGAGAAAAAGTCGATGCTGTAATGAAGTTTTATATAAATCTTGTGCATCTTATCACTGAAGTCAGCTGGGCCAATATCAGACTTGCAAGGAGTGTGACCGAACGAGACACACTTATCAGTACGATTCAGAAAAATAACGAGGATCTGGAGATCGCATTAGCAAAAGAGAACCAGCTTACCGAAGAACTACATGAACGTGACGAAGAGTTGAGAAACCAGGTTGAAGAACTATCACAGACAAAGCATGACTGGGAACAGACCTTCCAGTCCATAGGAAGTCCGGCACTTATACTGGATATTAATCACAGGATCCTTAATGCAAACTCCATAGTACTTCAAAAGACAGGCAAAACCCTTGACCAACTGAAAGGGAGAAACTGCTGGGAGTTCTTCCATGGCGGAGAAATGATATCGCCGCCTGGTGGTTGTCCTTGTGTAAAGTTACTAAAGACGAAAAAGACCGAAACATGTGAGATGGAAGTCTCCACATTTAACGGTATATATCTTGTAACATGTTCTCCAATCTTTGCCATGGATGGTTCAATTGACCGGATCATCCATATCGCCATGGACATTACTGAAAAGAAAAACGCTGAAAATGCACTCAGCGAAGTTATCCAGAAACTCAGGTTGCTTACCGGCCTTACAAGGCATGATATCATTAACCAGCTGCAGATAATCCAGTCCCTGCATAGCCTGTGCAGTGAAACATCTGATATTTCAGAGATACAGGAATATGTCTTAAGAGCTGACAAATCTGCCGAACGGATACAGTCGATGATCGGATTTACCAGGGTTTACGAAGACTTTGGTATGGTTTCATCAGGCTGGCAGCCAGTCCACCAGACAATTGCAGATGCTTTATCAGAGATAGACACGGACGACGTTACAATTGAGATAGATATTCCTGAAAACCTTGAAATCTATGCCGATCCTATCATCAAAAAGGTATTTGTGACATTAATCGAGAATGCTATCAGGCATGGAGAGAGAGTAACAAATATTGAGTTTTATTCTGAAGCCAAAAAAGAGAACCTTGTTATATCATGTTCAGATGACGGTACCGGCATTCCTGATGAAGAGAAGGAGGCCATATTCACGCACGGATATGGAAAACACACCGGCGTAGGTCTTTTTATATCAAGGGAGATATTGGCGATCACAGGACTTTCGATACTGGAGACCGGAACATATGGATCTGGTGCAAGATTTGAGATCCTGGTGCCTGCCGGGAAATTCCGCCTCCATACCGGCTGAAAAAAGATGATGTGAATGACCTGGACAGGCTTTTTCTCTATTCCGCCTGTTCCTTGTCGTTATAGGGGGCACTCTCAGCATCAACCATTCGGTACTTATCGCAGGGCACCAGGATTTCAAACCTTGCTCCAGATTCCCCCTCTCCAGTCTCCTTTATTGTAATATCGGTAATAGCAAGGATCTCCCTTGACAAAGGAAGGCCCATGCCGGTATTATGCCCATATCCAAACTCAAATATCTTCTCTTTTTCGCCTGGTTTTATTCCAGCCCCGTCATCTTCAAACACGATGACAAGATCTGTCCCTTTCATTTTAACATAAACCCGGATTGTCTTTACCCTTTCTCCATGTTTTATTGCATTCTCAACAAGATTATGACAGACTTTGACTACAAGAGGGTCGGCGAAAAATTCAAGGTTCTCAGGGATGTCACATACCCATGTGAGTTCGGAGAAGAGGGGTTCTTTCATTACGGAGCGGATAAGAACTGAAACATTCTGCCATTGTGGTTCTTTTACTCCAATCTCCTCGTACTCCCGGGTAAATGCGATCATTGACTCAATTTTTCCGACGGCTGAACAGATTGTCTCGAAAAGTGACTCATTTTCTTCGTCTGTGCCGCCATTTTGCATGAGGAAAAGGCCTGATTTTAGTATGGTTAACTGGTTGTTGATATCATGCCTTGTGATACTGCTAAGAAGATTTAGCTTCCGGTTTGCCTGCCGTATGGCCTGTAAAACCCGTTTCTGGTCCCTGAGATCTATATCAAAACAGAATAATTCTTTTTCTCCTTTAATATCAGTCAGAATTGCATGTGAGGAGTAGACAGGAACTCTTGACCCATCTTTTCTCATCAGTAAAAGCTCAGCTGCCGGGATGGGTTCACCGGTTTTTTCCATAAACACAATAGCTTCTCTGACTTCATCTCTCATATCAGGCGGGATTATCAGATCAAGGAGGTTTTTCCCGATGGCTTCTTCTCTTGAATACCCATAAAGCTGTTCAGCAGTATCATGCCAGTAAGTTGTTGTACCATCCAGCCTGTAACCCTGTATTGCCAGAAGAGGAATATTATCAATCAATTTCCTCAGCCTTTCTTCAGCAAAAAAGATCTCCTGTTCTTTCTTTTTTAGCTCGGAAATATCCCGGCTTTCAGGAAGAAGAGCAATTGGGACTCCGTTTGTATCAAGGATGGGTTTTATCACAAAATCAACAGTATGAATCTGACCTTCAGGGTCTTCGTGAACTGCCTCAAACCGGATGGTCTCGCCAGATTTTGCCCGTATGACTGCGTCATGGATTTTTTCACGTGACGTTTCATCATATGACCACCATGGTGTTTCCCAGAACGGTTTGTTTAAAACTGCACCTATTTCTCCTCCTATCAGGGCCAGTGCAGCCTGGTTAGCCTGGATCACTCTTCCTTCCAGGTCAAGTACCCCGACAAACTGGAAAGTCTGATCAAAAAGGGTCCTAAACCAGGCTTCACTTTTCATAAGCTCCTGGTAGTTTTGCCTTAACTCTTCCTCTGATGCAGCAACTTCCTCGTATGCTGCCATTAATTCGTCTTCTGTTCTTTTTCTTTCAGTGATGTCCCTGGCAAATGTAATGGCCTGGTAAACTGTTCCTTCATGATCCTTAACAGGAACAACAAGCCAGTCAATCCAGATCCCGGACGGAAGCATGAATTCAACCCTTTGAACCTCACCGGTGTGAAATGTGTCCAGTAATGTCTTATCAAAAATGCGGGTCAGCTCAGGAGGAAAACCCAGCTCCTCATGGGTTTTTCCAATAAAATCCCTGGCAGGGATTCCAGTCTGCTCATAAACATAAGGATTTACATATAAGTGACGAAGGTCAGGGTCAAAAATCATTATGACATCAAACGAATGTTCAGCCAGAGATCTGAACTTTTCTTCACTTTCACGGATCCGGTTTTCACTCTTCGAAAGTTCCTTGTAATTAGCCCTGAGTTCATCCTCGTCAGCCGCAATTCTCTCATATGCAGCTATTAATTTCTCTTCTGTTCTTTTTCTTTCGGTGATGTCCCGGCTGTAAACAGCGAAACTCTCTACCTCTCCATGGTCATCAAAGATAGGGTAAAAACTGTTTTCAAGAAATATTCCATCATGGTTCTCCTCAAATCTTAACAACTGCTTTGTCCTGATCACTTCCTGCACCTTGTTCTGTCGGAAATTGAAAAGTTCAGGAGATAACAGCTCATGTAAACCCATTCCGATGAGATCTTCCGGTTTTTTATCAAACCGCTTTGCAAATCTCTCATTTACAGAAAGGATTACCATATCCCTGTCAAAATGCACAACAGCGTCGGTTGTGGCATTAAGGAGAGCACGGGACATTCTTTCACTTTGAACCAGGGCACGTTCTGCTCCCTTTCTTCTTACTGCCTGCTGAATTTTATGTACAAGTTCGGCAAACTGGGATTTGGGCTCTCCTCCTTTCTGAACATAAAAGTCGACCCCATACTCAATAGCCTGAACAACCACCTCTTCCCTGCCCCGGCCGGTAAAAAGAATAAAAGGTATATCCCCATATTTTCCCCTCACTTCCCTTAACAGATCTATCCCATCCATACCAGGCATCTGGTAATCAGACACAATGCCATCATATGAATTTTTTATTATTTTTTCCAGGGCATCTGTAGCAGACGGAGAAGTGTCTATGGTGAGATTACCAAACCGCTCCATGAAGATCTTTCCAAGGACTAAAAGATCTTCCTCATCATCAACATAGAGGATTTTCAGCGGCTGATTATCCATGTTTAAACTGAGAACTCTTCGATATTCTGCTGTAATTTTTCAACCATCTCTACGATCATATTGGAGGCACTTGCAATCTCCTCAGTTGCAGCACTCGACTCTTCTGCATTTGCAGATAAAGAGTCCATCTTATCCTGTGTAGTAGCCATCGCCTGACTTACCAGGTCAATATTCTGGTTTACTCTGTTTGTTGCTTCAGCCTGGTCATCGGTTGCCCTGGATATCTCAGCGACACTGCCGGATGCGATATCAATATCAGCAACCATCGCATTCAGGCTTTCAATGGTCTCATGAACGGCTTTGATTCCTGCAACTGTCGTCGAATATGACTTTTCTATGGATTCAGCAGTCATTTTACTTCCTTCCATCAGCCTGGCGATAACCTCCTCGATATTTGCTGTAGCAAGCCTTGATTCACCTGCAAGGTTCTTAACCTCTCCGGCAACCACTGCAAAGCCTCTTCCGGCATCACCCGCCCTTGCAGCTTCGATTGCAGCATTTAGTGCAAGAAGATTGGTCTGGTTAGCGATATCAGATATCAGTTTTACTATCTTTCCGATCTCATTCATCTGGGCATCAAGGTTTCTTATCTGCTCGACCGCATCTCCTGAGATCTCCTCAACCACCTTCATCTGGCGATTGGCATCTTCTCCCTGCTCCTGTGCTTTAATCCCGTTTTCTGATACCTTGCGCGTGATGTCACGAACTTCGGCAGAACTTGCTGCGATCTCTTCTATCGAAGCAGAAAGATCTGATACATCCCTGCTGACACTCTCCAGTTGTTCACGCTGTCTTGTTATCTCATCAGTTGTATGCTGGCTGGTATCAGCGACTTCATTGGATGCCTGGGCAAGATCATCTGTGCTCCGGCTGATATCTTTTATTGAATTGAGAAGTGCTTTCGAGTCTTCAAGGATTGTTGAGAGTATTCTGCGAAGACTGGCGACGGTAATGTTTAGATCTTCTTTTACTTTCAGTAGAGGATCATTATCTTTTATCTCTGCCTGTACAGTAAGGTTCTTACTGGCAACCTGGGAAAGAACTCTTCCTACCTCATCAATGCTCTCTTTTAATTGGATCTGAAGGTTTTTCATATCGGTTTCATCAAAGTATACACCAAGGATCGAATCGACATTTCCATCCAGGTCAAATAATGGCACATAAAAATACCGCAGATGCAGATCCCTTTTAGGTGCTTTGAATGTAACATTGCCAGATGTTTCTTCCCCTGATTTTAAGACATCTTTTGCTGAACCTCCTTCGCGGTCCACGACGACAAAATCGGTGAAATTCATCGAGAGTAACTGTTCTTTTGAAAATCCACTGGCATCTGCCCATGCCTGGTTTGTTTTGGTAACATTTAGATCTGGATCAAAGACAAACATCAGTGCAGGGTTCTTCTCGATCATAAAATCAGCACGATCTTTCAGGTAAAGGACTTCACGTTGCTGTCTTCTTTGATCGGTTAAATCCTGTATTACATTCATCAGGGAGGGTTTTCCATTATACTCAATCCCTGCAAGGGTAACAAGACAGTCCATCCTGGTTCCGTCAAGTTTCTGATGGATCCAGTCAAATGTCTCGACCTGGCCGGAGATTGCCCTGTTGATATGAGCAACAGATCCTTCATCTGATGGTGTCCCGTCATCCTGGAATTTCGGGGAGAGGATACCCGGTTGTTTACCGATAATATCTTCAGGTCTTTTTGCCCCAAACAGGGAAAGGGCAGTTGCATTTGCATCAACGAATACCCCGTCGGTGACAATGAGCATGGCAAAAGGAGTGGTGTCAAAAATCGTCTGCATGTTCTGTTTTGCAACCAGGATCTCCTTGTCACGGGTTTTTTTCTCAGTGATATCCTCTAATGCAACCATCAGGGATGGTTTATCATTGTATATCAGGGACTTTAGATGAACCTGTGCATAAAATAACCGTCCGTCAAGGGTGATATGCTGCCATTCGAATATTTCATGTGACCCGGACATGGCTTTTCCAATTTTTTCAATTGATGCTTTATCTGAATCGCTCCCATCTGGCTGGGTTTTTGGAGAGAATAATCCGGGAGGTTTTCCAATGATATCTTCCCATGATCTGCCACCATATATCCTAAAAGCGGCATCATTTGCCTCAACAAACACTCCATCAGTGATGATAAGCATGGCATAAGGGGAAGTATCAAAAATTATCTTAAGGTTATTATCTGAATTAGTCTTTTTTGAGGATCCCTGTTCTGGTTCCATGTTTTTTCCTCATGTTAGTAATAGAAGAATTAATATATTTTTCAACATTGAAACAGATAATGATTGCTCCAACAAAAACCAGATATTATCAGAAAATTTTCAAAAAGTGTAAATATATTAACAATGAACATAAAATTTTCATATAATGGAAAAAAAGCCAGGTATGTTTGAAGAGAAAGCTCCGGGTCCGGTTCCTGGAAGAGATGAGATAGATCCCCCTTTCTTTTTTGAAAAAATTGTTCTGAATGGGAAAGAGATTATTGGATATATCATCCCGATAGGTGAGGTTAATCTTGTATTTGCCAGGACCATGCGAGGGATTGTTGGCTGTGGTGCAATCGATGTGATTGCACTTGAAAAGTTCGGGATCCCAGCAGTAAAAGTTCGTCCAGTAGACGGAGATTCAATAAGGAACATTGATGATCTCCTTGAAGGAGAGGTAACCATAGTAAATGCTTTTGCCAGGGATGCAGGGGTTTTTCAGAAGATGAATGGTGAAGAAGCTATCATAAAACTGGGTTGATCATCAGTCGCGGATGCAGACTCTTCAGGCATTTATTTAAGTAATAATGAGATAATGAAAAGATATGTTTACTCACATACTCGTCGGTGTGGATGGATCAAAAGAGAGTTTTCGGGCGCTAAGTCATGCAATAGTCATTGCAAATAAGTTTAATGGGAGTATTGATGTGATGTATTCAATCCCCCCAAGGGTCTATGCCGAACTTGCCGAGAGAGAAGTAAGAATTGAAGAGCCTTCAGGTGACGTACGGTTTATCTCCATGCTTCAACAGGAGGAGAACCATATAAGGGATCTTGTTGAAGAATTAGCAACCAAAGTAGGGATGACTATCGGTTTTCATACCCGTGTTGGAGATCCTGTTGAAGCAATGATTGAGTATGTTGCATCATCGGGGGTTGACCTGGTTGTTGTTGGTTCAACAGGAAAAGGAATGGCGGACAGGTTAATCCTTGGAAGTGTCAGTACTGGTATTGTCCATAAAAGCCCGGTTCCGGTCCTTGTTACAAAACCGGATACACAATAACTTTATTTGAACGGTTTATTACGGCACTCTTTGTCAGATTAGACATACCTGGTTTTAACCGGATGTATCCAGAGAAAAATTGTAAATTAATCGGAATATTCAATCTCCGGGCTAAAACAGTTAAGGATCCAACATTCGCCAGATCTTTTTTCAACCGCAGAATTTTCGGAACTCCGGTTCTGAGCAATTGTAATATCTTCAGTTAATAGCTATAAAGGGTGTCCAAAATTGATAGTGAAGATATTGCCCCGGTAAGATAAGCGTGGGAGTTCCTAAATACCTGTAAGCGTATACATACGGATGAAATATCGTGAATTTTGAAAAAATTCCTACCGTCCAGACGGCTGATGAAGTGCTTGACAGGGCTCTTCGCCGTGCTGCAAAAAAGATGCGGGAGAAGTCCAATAAAAAGAGGGCAAGCGTTGAGTTTGTCGAGGCTGCCTACCTCTCGGTCCATGACAAACTTGTATCTGTTATCCAGTCTTTTCCAACCATATCTGACGAACCACAGTTTTACCAGGATGTGATCGAGATCCTGTGGACCACTGACCGGCTGAAAAAATCACTTGGGGCTGTAGGCTGGGCTGCCAGGTGGTCAAAGGATCACAGGGGAGGCCTTGCCAAGGATGTCAGGTACTCCTCCGAGGAGAATGCAACTGCATCCAGGAAAAGAGCCATAGCCCGTCTCTCCTCTGTCGTCCACCAGGTAGAAGATGATCTTCTGTTCCTGAACGAGGTAAGAAATGTCCTTCGAAAGCTGCCTGCCGTGGAAGATGTCTTCACAATAGTTGTTGCAGGTTTTCCAAATGTCGGGAAATCCTCTTTTATCCGGAGGGTCTCTTCTGCTGAGCCTGAAATAGCCTCTTATCCCTTCACCACGAAAGGAATCATCGTCGGTCATTATTATGACGGGAGAGAGAAGATCCAGCTCATCGATACTCCCGGTCTCCTGGACCGGCCTGGTATAGAACGAAACGCTATTGAGCGGCAGGCATTATCTGCCATAGTAAATATATCTGATACACTTCTTTTTATCCTTGACCCAAGTGCTCATTGCGGGTACCCCCTGGAAGAGCAGGAAAGGCTTTTGGAAGAGGTAAAAGGTCTTGTTAATGTTCCTGTCGTCGTCGTCTCCAATAAATCAGATATTGAAGTAATCCCCGGGGTACCATCCATGTCAACTGGCAATGGCGATGGGGTAAAGGAGATCCTTGATGCCCTGCTTGTGCATAAAGCCGGGTGGCAGTCCAAAAAATTGACCAAACCTGAATAACATTTTTTTCCTATATTACATTGCCTGACGCCCTGGAATAAACGTAATAAAATGTAAGTTATTCCTGTGTGGCCTCATAGATCCCATTGTTACTAACAGAAGGCAAAACCGACCCGGATAATTTTTATATGAACAGAAGAGGAGGGTAAATGTTAACCAATTGTTAACCAATTGCTATAACAGAAAAATCTACGTATTTTTCATTTTAAAGGGAAATTTAAAGATTAAAATTTTGTCTCTTGTGAGAAGTAAATAAAAATCTTTAAACGTTTTTCAATGTAATAAATTTGAGATCCTTCACTGGATCGGAATGGTTTATCATGAATTATAAGATCGGTATTACTGCCTGCTTAGTTATAGGCATCACTTTTTTATGTGGATGTACTTCAACAACCGAAGAAGTTCAACCCCTTCTCGTGTATGCCGGAGCGGGATTGAAAGTCCCATTAGACGTTAACATAGCAGGTTTTACACAAGAGACTGGGATACAGGTTATTCCAAATTATGGTCCCTCAGGCGGTTTGTACGCCCAGATTAATGAAGGACAGCCTGCGGATGTATTCTTCTCTGCAGACTGGAAATTTATTGAAAAACTTGAAGATGACGGTAAATTAACCGATTCGATAAAGCTTCTGGAAGACAACATCGTCCTGGTAAGATCCAAGACCGGAGAGGAGAAAGGAATTGAGAAGATCCAGGACCTGGTTAAACCAGACATCAGCATTGCAGTAGCAGATCCCGGGGCACCAATCGGTCAGTATTCACAAAATGTTTTAGACAGCACAGGAATGACCGAGGCCTTATCTCAGGGTGCGATAAAAGCACGGCCAAGCACAGTAAACCAGGTCGCATTAATGGTTGAGAAGGATGAAGTTGATGCCGGTTTCCTTTACAGCAGCACTGCTTCACTATATAACCTTACACCAGTTCAGAGATTTGATACCACGCAAAGTGGGGAGATCGTATTTGGTATAGGGATAATCAAGGGCGGAGATGAGAAGAGAGCAAAGGAGTTTACAGATTACCTGGATAAACATACAGACGAATACATGAAATATGGTTGGACACGGTATGCATAAGAAACCATCAACCATTGAAATTCTTTTTATCCCTGCATTTTTCCTGCTTATTTTATATCCCATATGTGCAATTCTTTTTCACCTTACACCCGAAGGGATAGTCACAACCATAAGTGACCCTCTCTTCTGGTCTTCCTTTAAAAATACCCTGATTACTGCATTTGGTGCAGCAATCCTTGCAACACTTCTGGCTTTGGGATTTGGTTATTACCATATGTTCAACCGCGACTCTATCATGTACCGGATAGCAGACCTTTTCAATGATCTGCCAATTGCTCTTCCGCACACAGTCGCAGGTCTTGCATTGCTTCTCGCATTTGGGAGAAAAGCGTTTGGATTTGCTGGATCCACCGGGTTGGCCTTTACCGTTCTTGCAGTCACACTTGCAATGTTTTTTGTTTCATACCCTCTTGCAGCCCGGACAATTGCATCATCAGTAGATGAGATAGACAGGGAAATAATTGATGTAGCCAGGACACTTGGTGATTCAGAAGGCAAAGCGTACGTGCGGATTGTGCTGCCATTACTGGGAGAATCCTTAATCTCTTCTATGGTACTTTGTTTCTCAAGATCACTCAGTGAATTTGCAGCAGTCATAATGTTTGGTGGAAATGTGCCAGGTATGACACAGGTCCTCGCATCATATGTATTCACCAAAGTTGAAGAAGGACAGATAGATGCAGCGGTAAGTGCAAGTGCATTCTGTATTCTGCTATCAATTATGCTTGTAATCATTCTCAGAATCCTTACAAGGAGGAGACATGTTCGCGGTAGAAAACCTGCATAAATCATTTTCCGATAAAAAAGTCTTACAGGGGTGTTCATTTTCAATTCCAGACAAGGAGATACGGGTGCTCATTGGTCGAAACGGAGTTGGAAAATCTACACTTCTCAAGATCATTACCGGAATTTTGTACCCGGATAGTGGAGACGTGTTGTTAAACCAGAGATCACTCCTCCGGGACCCCACAGAAAAACGCAGAGTCGGATATGTACCCCAGAGCTCAGCATTATTTCCACATTTAACCATCCGGGATAATGTGGCCTATGCATTAAAAAATGGGAGAGGTAAAGAAGAGGAGATCGATACAATCCTTACACACCTGGACCTTCATGAGTATGAACAGGCATATCCATATCAGCTGAGTGGAGGATACCGGGCACGGGTTGCACTTGGAAGGGCTCTCTTTTCCAACCCTGCGATAATGCTCCTTGATGAGCCACTGACCGAAGTAGATCATGCAAAAAAGACAGAGATGCTGCCTGAATTTAAAAAGATCCTGCAGGAACTTTCTATTCCTGTCCTCTACATTACTCATGATCCACGCGAGGCTGCTCTTATAGGAACATCATTTATGGCAATGGATGCAAATGGAGTGGCACTGGTTAATTCTGCAGAAGAAGCATTCTCTTTTATCCAATAATTTTTTTCCGTTTTCCAAATCATCCTTTTTGAGCAGGCAATGGCCTGAAATGATACCAT
>JAAYPD010000178.1 GCA_012520015.1 Methanomicrobiales archaeon | reverse complement strand
CGGGAGATAAGCAGTTCTTCCAGGGATATCTGCTGCTCACTCCGGCTCATCGAAGAGAGAGGTGTAAGTTCCTCAAAAATCTGCAGCTCTGATCTCTGTGCATTAACAAACGAGGATATGAGTAGTGCTACAGTATCAACCCGGTTTTCCTGGAGATCATAAACATTCTGCTGCTGCCCGGTGCCTGCTATGGCGATTAGACCAGCACCAGTGATGATAAGAGAGGTGATGGTCACCAGAATGGCAATCCACGTGATGCGGACACCAAGACTTTTTTTCCATGGAATACCCTGCAAAGGGGCAGGCTCCTGACTATTCATGCTCCTCTCCTGACCTCTGTCCGGGGGGAGGAGACTGCATACTTTTGTGGCCATACCGGTACATAGTCTGTACCCTGGATTTGTGCGATGAACAGGGGAGTATCTTCATTCTGCCCGTCGCTGTCAAACCTGATATGTTCTGCAGGCAGGATCATTCTTGAGCTTTTATGCATGTCAGTTCCGGCCAGTGCATCTCGAAGGATGATATGATCAGTGGTTCCTGCACGCTCCAGGGCATCGGCAAGGACCATGACCGACTGGTAACTATATGCACTGTCACCGGTGATATTCGTCCCAAACCGGTTATGAAACCTTTCATTAAGTTCTCTGGCTCCAGGGACATAAAGGGAATACTTAGCAACAGTCATGATGCCTTCTGCATCCGGACCCAGACTTCTCGCATAATCAGAAAGGGCTGTCCCTCCCCCGGCGGTATTGATAATCGGAATTTTTGATTCCGCCCCTGCCATAGCCTGCATGATGAGAATGAAATCTTCATTATAGCTTGTTGCAAGGATCGCATCCGGATGTGAAGCAAGAACATGGGAGATCTCTGAGTCGAGATCTTTTACTTTTGATGCATCATAGCTTACTTCTGTTGCAAGCGTCATCCCGTATTTTTTCATGGCCGCTTTCTGGGCAAGGGATGAAGATGTCCCGAAATCTGTATGCTCATAAATCAGGGCAACCCGCTTTATGTCATCACCGGTCATCTCTTTCAGGTCTGCAAGAAACCTGACTTCATCACTTCCGTACTGGCTGGCAGAGGGTAAGATTCGGAAGGTATACCGAAAGCCACGCTCGGTAATTACATCTGCAATACCTACACTGACAATGAACGGGATCTCATATTGTTCTGCTTCCTGTGTTGCAGCGGTGGTAGTGCTGCTCTGGTATGCACCGATGATAGCTACAACACCATCCTCTTTGATAAGTCTCCTGGTGGCATTTATACCGTCTGCAGGGTTGCTCTTTGTATCGGCAAAGACAGGCTCCAGTAAAATCCCGCCAAGTGAACTGATGCCCCCGTCTGCATTAACGTCTTCTACAGCAAGAATCACACCATTTGTACAGTCTTTTCCATTTGAGGCAAGGTTTCCGGTCATGGGAAAAAGTACACCTACCTTGACCTTACCTGGCTCCAGGCTTTCCTTGGGGCCAAGGCACCCGCCCACCAGGATAGAGAGGACTATTATCAGTATGGCTGCAATTCTGCTCTGTCTTTTCATCTGTGCACCAGCAGTTCCTGAAAAGTTAAATTCTACCTATTGATAAATGGGTATTCACATATATAAGAATTGAGCCGGATATCAGGACCCTGAAAAAGGGTTGTTCACAGAAAAAAGATTACTCGTCAGAAGAACCATCTTCATCCGGTCCTTCGTCAACTATCTCTGCCTGGGGGATGTCATCTTCCATCTCTCCCTGTTCTTCAGGAGAAAGAGAAGTGACTCCCACAACACGGTCACCAGTGGTCAGCTTCATAATCCTGACTCCCTGGGTTGAACGACCCTGGATTGAGATTTTATCAACACTGGTCCTGATAACAATACCTTCTGCACTCATAAGGATAATCTCCTCATCAGGTCCTGCCGAGAATGCCGTGACAATACCGTCATTGCGTTTCAGCTTGATATTCCTGACACCCATCGTTCCACGGCCATGACCACGGTACTCATCAAAGTTCGTACGTTTTCCATACCCTGAAGAGGTGATGGTGAGAAGATGCTTTCCATCCTCTATAACCGTCATGCTGGTGACGATATCATCATCCTTCATTCGCATTCCGATAACGCCAAGGGCATTACGGTGACGAAGGGGTATCTGTTCCTCGTGGAACCGAAGACTCTGGCCATATCTGGTGGTGATTATGATCTCCTGGCTGCCATCACTTACCATCACATGCACCAGGTTATCACCCTCGCGAAGGGTAATTGCGTTAACGCCTGTAGATCGTGGGCGTGCAAACTCGTCCTGCGGAATCTTGATTATCATGCCCCGTTCAGTAAGGAAGAGGAAGAACCGGTCAGAGGAGAACTCCTGAACCGGGATTACTGCTGTCACCCGTTCCTCGCTTCGAAGGTTAAGGAGGTTTACTATTGCCTTGCCTTTACTCTGCCTGGAACCCTCCGGGATGTCAAATACCCTGAGCCAGTAAGCACGCCCTGTAGAGGTAAAGCAGAGAAGATGATCATGCGTATTGGCAACAAATACCTGTTCAACATAATCGCCATCCTTGATGGATATCCCCATGACCCCTCTTCCACCACGGCCCTGTAACCGGTAGGCGTCAACATCCATGTTCTTGACATAGTTCTGATGAGTAAGGCAGACAAGGACCTGTTTGTTTGGAATAAGGTCTTCCCTTACTATCTCCTGGAGATCTCCGGTTATCTGAGTTCTTCTGTTGTCAGCATACTTTTCCCTGACCTCCACAAGCTCACGTGATATCTCTGCCCTGATATTTGCTTCAGAAGACAGTAACTCGGCAAGCCTTCTTATCTCCGCTTCAAGCTGATCCCTTTCGTCGACAAGTTTCTGCTTCTCAAGAGCAGCAAGCCGGCGAAGCTGCATCTGAAGGATCGCCCCGGCCTGAGCCTCATCAAGGGCGAACTTTTCGATAAGGGCCCCCTTTGCATCATCAGCAGTCCTGGATGCACGGATGGTTGCTATCACCTCGTCGATGTTGTCAATTGCATGAAGCAGTCCACGAAGGATATGGACCCGTTCTTCAGCCTTCCTCTTGTCAAACTCGCTTCTCCTGGTAATCACCGTTATGCGGTGACGGACAAACTGTTCGATAAGACCTGTAAGCCCGAGTATCTTAGGCTGCTGGTCAACTATCGCATAGTTAATGACCCCGAATGTACTTTCGAGAGCGGTGTGCTTGTAAAGGTGGTTAAGAATTAGCTGTGGTCTTGCATCTTTCCTGAGATCGATGACAATT
>JAAYPD010000177.1 GCA_012520015.1 Methanomicrobiales archaeon | reverse complement strand
TACATCCGGTCAAGTTCTTCACTTGTGGGCCTGATCTCTTCTAAAACAGCCTCTTCCAGCCTGGTAAATCTCATGAATTCTCCTTTAAGGGAACACGGAGGATGTCGGTATATATTGGCCCTCCAGGAGTAAGCTCGCTCTTTTTTAATACGAACTCCCTTGCATATATGGTCCCTGAGCATGATGCAGCCACTTCGGCCAGGGCTTCAAAAAGAGACTGGTGATGCCGCCTTACCCTTGCAATAGTAATATGCGGTCTGAACTTTCTTTTTTCCGGCTCGATCCCAAGTGTGCCAAGAGATGAGTCGATCTCGGCTGCAAGGGCCCTGCATGGGCCATGATCATCCACCTCTGCCCAGACCACCCTTGGTGCTTTCTGACTGTTTGTCCCTATCAGTCCAACCTCCATTGAGAAAGGCGGGCTATTTATGGCCTGAAGTACGCTGGTGATCTGAGGAAGGAGAGATCCACTCACTTCTCCGATGAACTTTAGTGTGATATGCATCGAATCCTGGTCCACAAGGCTCAGACGTGCCCTGCTTGACCGCAGAGCTGTTTGAACATCAAAAAACTGCCTGCAAATCTCTTCAGGGAGTTCGATAGCAACAAACAGACGAACCATTCTGTCCTATGATGTCTTTTTCTTATAAGATAAGGGGTTATGGTTCTCTTATGGGTAAAAAATGTGAAGTGACCCCTCCACCATCAGGGAGACTAAATAAACAATAAACCAAAATGATTAATGATAACAATGGGGGCAGTCTTTATCGTTTATACTCTTGAATTTTGTCCGAAATGTGAAATTCTCAAGGATTTCCTCACATCTCATCAGATTTCCTTCACCGTTGCAGACATGGCTTCTGCAAAGTCACTGACCGAACTACGCGTGAACGGGATCTTTGTACAGGAGGCCCCGGTGCTTCAGGCAGGCAAAAAGTTTCTGACATCAAAAGAGCTATTTGACGGTGACAAGGTTAACGAACAACAGATCCTTGATCTAACCTTGAATTAAGTTTAGGTGATGAAGTGGCAGGGATAACACGTCAGACTACATTAGACGGCATCACTATCCCGTCAATGCCCCCGGTCAGGACCAGTGACGGACATATCCTTGAATGGGACCGTGACCGCATCGTCAGGCAGATTCTTAAAGAGACAAGACTTGTTGAGGTCTTTTACGGGTTTGACGGGGCAGACGAGGAGACGGCACAAGAGATAGCAAGGGAAGTTGAGGAACGTATAAAGAAGTTAAACCTGCGCACACTTTCAGGCCCCCTGATAAGGGAGATAATGAATACCATCCTTATAGAGCGTGGAAGGATACAATGGAGAAATGTCTGCACAAGGGTTGGAACTCCGGTCTTTGATGCCCACCAGATCGACGTTGGCAGGGGATTTGAAGCAAAAGATAATGCAAACCTGCAGGAAAATGCTGAGACCTCCCATAAAAAGAAGGCAGACAAGATAAGCAAGGAACAGTACCTGCTTCAGCTTCCTCCCCACCTTGCAGACAGGCACCTGTGCGGGGACATTCATATCCATGACCTTGAATACTTTGGGACAAGGCCATTTTGCCAGGACTGGGATCTGCGGTACTTCTTCTACTATGGTCTCATGCCTGACGGGAACGGGACAAAGGCATCGGTTGCAGGACCGGCAAACCGGGCAGAAGTTGCCGTGCTCCACGCTGTTAAAGCGCTTGGAAGTGCACAGACCAACTTTGCCGGTGGCCAGGGCTATTATAACTTTCTCACATTCCTTGCGCCTTATTTCACCGGCATGGAATATTCAGAGATTAAGCAGCTGATGCAGATGTTTGTCTATGAGATGACACAGATGATGGTCGCCCGGGGTGGCCAGCTGGTCTTCTCATCAGTTCAGCTATCTCCGGGTGTCCCGAAACTCTGGAAAGATAAGCCCTGTGTTTATAAAGGAAAGGTCTGGAATGGAACCGGGGCTCCGCTTCAGACCTATGGGTCATTTGAGAGGGAGGTCAGGCTGCTTTTTAAAGCCCTCATGGAAGTCATGCTTGAAGGGGATTACTGGGGCAAGCCATTTAACTTTCCAAAGCCGGAGATAAGCATTGAACCTGATTTTATGCGTGAAGATGAGGAGTTTAATGCAGACAATCCTGATCTTCCAACCTATGAAGAACTTTACCTGATGACTTTTGAACTGGCATCAAAGTTTGGCACTCCCTATTATGATAACCAGCTTCCTGAATATCGCGGGGCCGGTGAGGGGATCTCCTGCTACCAGTGTTGTGCCTACCAGTTCTCGACCGTGGCTGACAAGGACGAAAACTTTGACAGAAAACTTCACTTTGAAGATGGGATGCATTTTTCCATGGGTTCATGGGGTGTTGTCTCTTTGAACTGTCCGCGTGCATCCTACAAATCCAACGGGGATGAAGAGAGGCTTTTTGCAGAGCTTAGATCGATGATGGATACCGCTGTTGAAGTCTTCAGGATAAAACTCAGGTGGATGGAGCTAATCAAGAAGAGTAACCGGATGCCTTTTGCCATGCAAAGACCTCGTGATCCAAAGACAGGAGAGAGGGGGGCTGTTGCCGTTGACTTTGACGGACTTGTATACACAATCGGAATTGTCGGACTGAATGAACTGGTCCAGCACTTCACCGGCCATCAGCTTCACGAGTCTGATGATGCTTTCCGCCTTGGGGTTCTTGCAATGACCGAGATGGAGCTTTACAGCCGGGAGCTTACCAGAAAGCATGGGATGACGATTGCCCTTGCAAGGACACCTGCCGAGACGACAGGACAGCGGTTTGCGGTTGCAGATCTTCTTCGCAGGGAGTTTCACGAAGAGGCAAAACGGGTGATCAAGGGTAATCTTGAAGTTGCCTTATCCCGGCTTGGTGTCACCCGTGACCTTCCCATATACTATACCAATGGCACCCATGTCGCACCTGGTGCGGATGTCACCCTTGCCCGTCGTGCAGAGATAGAGCACGTCTTCTTCCCGATCGTGGATGGAGGGAATATCTTTCATATCTGGCTTGGGGAAGCAAGGCCTGATCCCCGTGGGCTGATGGACATGGCTATGAAACTCTGCCGGAGTACCCAGATCGGGTATTTTGCTTTCACCAGGGACCTGACCGTGTGCCTGCACCAGTTCTCTGAGTGGGATGGCAGGCGTGCACATGCCCCGGTAAAGGAACCGGAAAGAACGCAATCAGGAATCCACACACCTGTACACGTTTAAATTACCAGTTCTCCTTTTTTACCAGCAGCTCTACTTCATGCGAGTAAGAACAGCATGGGGTGAGACAGGATTGTCAGGTTTAGTTCCTGTGGAGATATTGTGGATATACCCTTCGCTGAGAGGTGAATAAAAAAAGATCCATTAAGAGGTTGTTGCATAACAAAAATGATATTTCCATAAAAGGTAGGAGTTACGCAGATGACCCTCCAAAAAAATTACAGCGCATATTTTGGGCTCTGAAGATACTCTGAAATTCCAATTTTTGCGATCTGCCATTTAGCATTATACGGAGTAACACCATTCAAAAAGT
>JAAYPD010000176.1 GCA_012520015.1 Methanomicrobiales archaeon | reverse complement strand
GTTTTCTTTCCATATTCTGCCCGTTCGGATCCACCCTGTTCATATTCGACAATTAACCGACCGATCTCAAAATTTGTTCTCACCTGTAGTGTGTTGATATTGTATACTACCGTTGCCCTGGCTGAATGGATAAGTTCTGTGATCTTGGTGATAAGCGGAAGAATTGGGAGATTCAATGAATCTGATTCCTTATCTGTTGTATTAGTCATATTATGTTATTCGCTCCTAAGATACAAGACAGGTATTTGTTCACATTGATGGATATTTCTTCATACTCATCCACCCGAATAATTTGAACACCTGACTTTTGCAGATTTTTTTCTGTAAATTCCTTCTCCAATGCTTCAAATTACGATTTTATTTCTTCACGAACAGTATTAGTATCTATCTCCTGATATTTTTTATCTGTATAACTCTAACTGGTAAATGTCAAGTTCACTCGCGTCGTAGGCTGATTTTCGAATGCAAAAATAAATGAAGAGGTATATTCTCTCAACCAAAGGGTGAATGGTGCAAGAACAGAGGAAACAGGAGAAAAGAACAATTATTTACAGACCTCACCCCCCGGACTGCCTATGCTTACATGTTACTTACATGTTACTTACATGTTACTTACATGTTACTTACATGTTACTTACATGGTACTTACATGGTGCTTGCATGGTAGTTCATCGGTTGCTTTGTTTCTTGTCTGGTCCCTCTTGTTTTCGACTCTGAACTTTTCATTCGTTTAGAATTTCTGTCAGATGAAAGCCGTATCCCCCGCCTCCACCTGGGAACGAAGCCCTTTGCTCTGTTTTGGAACTCCCCAGGTATTGTGTTCTTTAACAACCTTCCAGTTCTCTCGGTTCCCGGAGGCGAATCAGATTATCATATTATCAAATTGAACTGCACCACAATTAAAAACATATATTAACTGTCGTGAGTAACTCTATAATCTCTGAATATGGCTCGTATAAAAAAACCAACTGAAACAACAGCTGTAAACCTCGGATTTGAAGCAACCCTCTGGGCAGCAGCCGATAAACTCCGGAACAATATGGATGCAGCAGAGTACAAACATGTCGTCCTTGGTCTCATCTTTCTTAAATACCTCTCAGATGCCTTTGAAGAACTCTATCAGAAATTAAGTAAGGAAAAGGGAGCTGATCCGGAAGACCCGGATGAATATCGTGCTCAAAATGTCTTCTGGGTCCCAAAGGAGGCTCGTTGGTCATTTCTTCAGGCAAAGGCAAAAAGCCCGAAGATCGGAGTCATGGTTGACGATGCCCTTATCGCTCTGGAAAAGGCTAACATAGGCGAAAAAAACCGTATTCCATTCTCGGTCGAGAAAAATTACGCCCGTCCTTCCCTCGATAAACAACGGCTCGGAGAATTAATCGACCTCATTAGTACCCTCGGTCTTGGGGACGCGGAAAACCGTTCAAAAGATATAATCGGGAGAGTGTACGAGTATTTTCTCTCCGAATTTGCGAGTGCAGAAGGAAGACAGGGGGACCAATTCTATTCTCCCCGGTGTGTTGTCCGGACCCTGGTTGCCATGATCTCTCCCTTCGAAGGTCGTGTATATGACCCATGTTGTGGGTCTGGTGGGATGTTTGTCCAGAGTGAAAAGTTCGTTGAGGCTCACGGTGGACGGATAGGAGATATCTCCATCTACGGACAGGAATCTAACCCAACCACCTGGAAACTTCCAAAGATGAATCTTGCGATCCGGGGGATAGACCATGATCTCGGTACTGAACATGCTAATAGTTTCAAGCGGGACCTCCACCCAAACCTGAAAGCCGATTACATCCTTGCCAATCTTCCCTTTAATATGAAAGACTGGGGAGGAGAAAACCTCGAGGATGATGTCCGATGGAAATACGGAATTCCTCCGACTTGTAACGCGAACTATGCCTGGATTCAGCATTTCATTCATCATATCTCCTCTTCCTTTATTGCCGGGTTTGTGCATCGGCGAACCTTACCGGGATTGCCAGGCATGAGTATGTGCCTACTCCCGGCCGGTATGTAGGGGCTGAAGATGCAGAAGATGACGGGGAATCTTTTTCTGAGAAGATGGCACGGCTTGCAAAACTGTTATCTGAGCAGATGGATGAAGGTGCACATCTCGATGAGGATATACGGAAGAACTTGAGGGCTTTAGGGTACACCATATGAAAAAACGTTCCTCAACCACAATTCCTACTCCCTCAATGGCCGGTATTTCAGGTAATCCTGATAGTAATTCATCATATTCTGCCCTGTATGCTGATCTCAAATCATACATTGAAAAAACAAGGGTTCAGATCGCCTATGGAATCAATCAGGAGATGGTTCTTTTATACTGGCAGGTGGGTCACCGGATCTGGCAGGACATTTTGGAGGAACACCGTGCATCATATGGAAAAGAGATTGTCTCCGCACTGAGTAGACAATTATCCACCGAATATGGGAAAGGGTTTAACAGGGCGAATTTGTTCCATATGATTCGGTTTGCAGAGATCTTTCCGGATGTCCAGATTGTCTCCGCACTGAGTAGACAATTGAGCTGGACCCACATGAGGACACTCATCTATCTTGATGACTCTTTGAAAAGAGATTTTTACGCCGAGATGTGCCGGATTGAGCGGTGGAGTACCAGAACACTTCAGGCAAAGATCCAGGGTATGCTCTTTGAGAGGACCGCTCTTTCAAGAAAACCTGAGGAGTTAGCCAGGCAGGAGCTCGAAGCTCTCCGGACAGAGGATCAGATGAGTCCGGATCTGGTTTTTCGGGACCCGTATTTTCTTGATTTCCTTGGTCTTTCTGATACCTACTCTGAAAAGGATATCGAATCGGGTATTATCCGGGAGATTGAGCGGTTCATTCTTGAGATGGGTTCTGATTTCTCGTTTATCGCGAGGCAGAAGAGAATTACCATCGACGCAGAGGATTATTATATTGATCTTCTGTTCTTTCACCGCCGGCTCCGGTGTCTTATTGCGATTGACCTGAAACTGGGGAGATTTCAGGCTGCTGATAAAGGTCAGATGGAACTGTATCTCCGATGGCTTGACAAATACGAACGGGTTCCCGGTGAAGAGTCACCAATGGGTCTTATCTTGTGTGCCGGAAAGTCTGCTGAGCATGTGGAGTTACTTGGGCTTTCGGACAGTGGGATACGGGTTGCCGAATATCTGACAGAGCTACCGCCGAGGAAACTCCTTGAGGAGAAACTGAGGAGTGCGATGGAGAGGGCAAAGAATCAGTTTGGCAATTCGGATGATGGAAGAGATATGGTTAAGGAGGAGAGATAGATGAATTTCTCTGATCTGGTAATCTCCATCTCCCAGATAAACTAAGAACTGACACAGCAGGCTGTAAAAGCAGTAAACCGCTCTTTGAGGGTTCGAAACTGGCTTATTGAATATTATATTATATTATATTAAAGAGTTTGAACAGAATGGTTCAGATAGGGCCTCATATGGCGATCATATACTCCAGGATCCTGCGAGCCAAATTCCCCGGCAGGATGGGTTTTCCTATCGTTCTCTCAAGCTCTATCGACAATTTTATATGGCGTATCCCAATATTAGGCAGACCATGGAGCTGGTTCATGTCTCTCCAACATCCCTTGAATCTCTCGCCAGAGACCTTGAGGCCAATGGAACCCCGATAGGTGCTGAAAAGTCAGAGATCGTCAATATCACCGCCTGTCCTGGATCAGACAGATGCCGTTTTGCCATGATAGATTCAATCTCTCTTGCAAGAACCCTTGATGAAAAGTTTTTCGGGAAGGAGATGCCGGTGAAGTTCAGGATTGCCATCTCTTCATGTCCGAATTCATGTGTGAGTGAGCGCCTTAATGAGATCGGGATTACAGGCGTAGTCCGGCCATACCGGGTTCCCGGGACATGCACCGGTTGCGGAACCTGTGTCTAGTACTGCAGGGAGAATGCGATAGCAATTAAAAACGGGCAGATAAGGATGAACAATGATCTCTGCGTCCATTGTGGGATGTGCATCCAGTCATGCCCGTTCCATATCATTAAGGCAGACCCTGCTGCATACCATATCACCATAGGCGGAAAACGGGGCCGTCATCCAAGGGTGGGGTACCATGTCGTCACCGTCAAAACACCGGAGACGGTTATAAAAGTTGTTGAGAAAGTTGTGAAATGGGTATACAGGAAAGCATGGTCTGACTCCCTTTTACCTGATCAGCTCGGTATCCTTGACT
>JAAYPD010000175.1 GCA_012520015.1 Methanomicrobiales archaeon | reverse complement strand
TGAGGAGACTAAAGCCACACTTGATGCTTTGTCCAGGAAAAGGCTGAGAGCCGTTGATCCTTCAGGATTTATTGACTGCTGCACTACAAGAAACATGATAGACACAGCACGGTTTATTGTAACCGCTGCACTTCTCAGGGAAGAGTCAAGAGGAGCTCATGTCAGGACTGATGTCACCCAGGACTGGGATAATCAGACTTCACCATTCGGGCATACCATCCTCACCCGTATTGGTGCAACGATCGAACGGAGGAGAAACTGATGCAGCTGTCTGTTAAAGTCTCACGGTTTGACCCGGACACTGATTCAGAGCCACGTCTTGAACCCTGGACGGTTGAAGTAGAAGAAGGAGCGCGTGTCCTCAATGTTCTTGACGCAATACACTCACTTGATCCGACTCTCTCATACCGGTCCAGTTGTCGTGCAGGTCAGTGCGGAAGCTGTGCTGTAAAGGTGAATGGTGAACCGGCTCTTGCCTGCACAGAAGAAGCAGCTGATGGCATGGTCATAGAACCACTGGATCTTCCGGTCATAAAAGACCTGATGACAGATCTTGTATCAGGCATATCGTCCATTCCAAGGATAAATACCTGTGATTGCGGGATAATTCCAAAGCAGGAAGATATCGAACGGATAAAGCCACTTCGCGACTGTATTGAATGTCTCTCCTGCGTGTCTGTCTGCCCGGCCATGAAAGTCACAGATTTTCTTGGCCCTACTTCCATGAGATCGCAGATGCGGATCGCACTCGATCCACGTGAACCAGGAAACAGGGTTCGAGAGGCCATCTCCCAGGGCCTTTTCACATGTACAAGCTGCAACCGGTGCTGGCGTGTCTGCCCTAAAAATATCGAGACTCCAGGGAAAGCCATAGAAAAGCTACGGGAGATTGCAAATAGGGAGGGGCTTACACTACCTCGTCACCAGGAGGTTTCCAACCTTGTCAAAACCACGGGCAGAAGTGTTGAATCTGGAAAATATGCCTTTCTTGACCTTGTAGATGAGGTCATTGAACCTTACGGGGAGGTAAAAGGGGAAGTGGGGTTCTTCTCCGGATGCATGTTCAATGCACGACTTCCTGAACGGGCACTGGACATGCTTGAGGTGATGCGCAATGCCGGCATCAGGGTAATTATTCCAAAAGAGCAGGTCTGCTGCGGGTCCCCGCTTATCAGAACCGGACAGACATCATTCCTTGATGAACTGAAAGAGAAGAATATCAGGGCTTTCCAGGACCGGGGAATAAAAATCGTCATGACCATGTGCGCAGGATGCGGTGCAACCCTGAAAAATGATTATGATACACCATTTAAAGTCATGGATGTGTCTGAAGTCCTTACCTGTTTTGGTCTTCCACCGCTGACAAAGGTGCCGGTGACTGCAACCTACCATGATCCCTGTCATCTGAAAAATGGCCAGCAGATAACAAAAGAGCCACGTGAGATCCTGGAAAAGGCAGTGGAACGGTTTGTTGAGATGCCTGCACAGTGCTGTGGCTCTGGCGGAGGTGTAAGGTCAGGAATGCCTGATGTTGCAGCGGCACTTGGAGAGCTACGAAGGGAGGCCATCAATAAGACAGGTGCAGACATCGTCGTGACCATCTGCCCGTTCTGCGAATATCATATCCAGGAACACAGTGACCGGCCGGTAAAAAACCTCATGACTGTCCTTGTTCAAGCTCTTGGAAAAGAACCTGCCAGCCTGCAATGAACCGGGATCCATCTTTTGTCCACCAGTTTTTACGGACATTCTCCCTTCCAGACCAGGATGGCCAGACCACCCTGGAACCGGCAGAGACAACCAGCTGTGATACTCTTCATATAGGAAATGAAGAGTACCCAAGGTATACCAATGAGTTCTGGACAGCAAAGCAGAGACAGGCATCAAAACTACAGGAGATCTCGTACCGTGCCTGTTTTAAACCCCAGCTTCCCAGGTTTTTCATCAGCCTGCTTACCAGGCCAGGAGAAGTAGTCTATGATCCCTTCACCGGAAGGGGCACGACAACTGTTGAAGCAGCATTACTTGGCCGCCAGGTGATCTCCAATGACATCAATCCCCTTTCCAGGATATTAACAGAGCCAAGGCTCAACCTGCCTGAATATGAAGATATCAGGGCCCGTCTGTATTCGATCCCTGACAGTGCAGATATATCATGTGAGATTGATCTCTCGATGTTTTACCATCCGGATACTCTTCGGGCGCTATGCAGTATCCGCAGCTACCTTCTTGAAAAAGAGAAGACTGGAGATTCTGATGCGACT
>JAAYPD010000174.1 GCA_012520015.1 Methanomicrobiales archaeon | reverse complement strand
CTTCAAACAGTGGTTCTGGCAGAAGATCAGCCATCTCACGAAACCTTCGCTCACTCTCGATCAATGCCTGTTCCTGCATCCGCTGGCTTGTCTTATCACGGATGAGCAGGAGGGTGGCCTCTTCACCTGAGTGGGTTATTGGTACCGTGAGCAGTTCGCCATAAATCTGCCTGCCACTTTTCGTCTTTAAGAATCCTTCACCAGCTCTCGGACTCTTCTCACCAGACTTGGATCTTAAAATCCCGGAGAACCAGTTCTGCAGATCTGTATCAAGAAAGTCATGAAAAGGCTGTCTGAAAAAAGCATCAGGACTTTCTACCTCAAATAGTGAATTGGCAGCATGGTTCAGGTACACAACTGAATTGCCAGATAATATTGCGATCGCATCAGGGGAAGTCTCGGAGAGCTGCATGTACCTCTCCTCACTCTCAAGAAGAGCATCGCGAAGCGCTTCTTCAGCCTCGATTCTTGAGATGACATTGCTTATCTGTGACACAACCCCTTCAAGCGGGTTTCTGATATCGACTGGAACCTCGATCAGGTTTTCCGACGCCAGGGCAAACCAGCCGGTGATCTCATTATACCTGTGTATGGGAATAAATGCAAGTGCAGTGAACCGGCTTTCATACCTGTTAAGGTCACTCATGCTCATGTAGACGGCCTCTCCGGTGTTGAGGATGAAACCATCATCATTCCTTGAAAAATCCTCAAAGACCCTGGACAGTGCTGCACGGTATGGTCCTTTGTCAAGTAACAGGGAGAGTTCTTCTGAGTCCGGGTCGCGCAGATAAACTGCTCCTGTTTCAAACCTGCCAATACCAAGGGCTGCGCTAAGAGAGAAACTTAAAGCTGATTCAAGGGTTGAACAGGTAGCAAGGGAGAGCCCAAGCTCTTTTAGAATGGTCTCCTGCCTGTCAAGTTCCTTCTGCCTTGAGATATTCCTTCCAACAGCCTGTATCTCCTGTATGTCAAACCTGTCATCAAAGATTACCCTGATTACCCATTGATGCCAGGCAGTCTTTCCTTGTTTTTCCCTGAATGGCAGTTCAATCTGCGTGGAAGGATTATCAGGATCACAAAGAAATATTGCATCCGCTATCTCCTTTTCGTATTCCGGGTACAATGAATAGAAAGTAACTCCGTTTCCGGTCTCAAAGGGTTTTTGAAGATTTCCTGCAAAAACTGAGTTTACAAAGAGGATAAGTCCATCAGGATCCATCCTGCAGACAAACTCAGTCATGTCTTCTACAACAGCCCGGTACCGGCGCTCTTTTTCGACAAGCTCCTGTTCGGCCCGGTACCTCCTGACACCCTTGCGGATATAATGCGCGAGCTCTGTAAAGAGCTCATCGGGATTTCCTCCCTTTTTAATGTAAAAATCGGCACCTGCATTAATAGCTTCAATGGCAACGTCCTCGTAGCCCTTGCCGGTGAAGATAATGATGGGAATTTCAGTATTCATCTGGCGAATCTCTTTTAACAGGACAATTCCATCGATGTCTGGCATTTCATAATCAATAATCAGGCAGTCAAATGAAAAAAGATCCTCCCTGGTGAGGGCTTCAGCTCCTGAATTGCAGATATCAACCCTGATTGAATGAACAATGGAAAGGTAGTCCTGGATTGCCTGAAGCATTCCCGGCTCATCATCCACGAAAAGAACCTGTATCCTGGGGCCAGTTACCATAATTCCACCTGCACACCGCATCAGATAGCCCGATTAGGATTTTGCAAGAGTATATGACAAATATACTTATCCTCTCCGGGACAGATACACTAATCCGATACAAAGCATTATGAAGCAATACACATATTTCCTTCTCCTTGGGATCATCGCAATTCTTGAAGTCGGGATTTTTTTCTGGTCGGTAGAACACCTCGAACCCCTGATTATGACCGGTGCCGTAATAATAGGAGTTCTGACTGCCTGGATTTCAAGGCAGATGATCGATGACGTGATCACTGATGAACGCTCACACCTGATCACTGAGAAAGCATCTCTTCGAACTCTTCAGGTGATGGGTATCGTACTCTTTTCCTATGCTCTTGGTGGAGTTGTCATCAGTATTGGCGGAGAGGTGTTTGGACCTTTTTCGTATCAGATTGCCCGGTTTTCATTCCTCCTGATGTTCATTGTATTTCTGATGATAATCGTTTATGTTCTTTTCATCTTCTGGTACGAGAGGAAATTTGGTGCCGGAGGGGAGGATGAAGAATAAAATAAAAGTGTTTCGGGCAATGCATGATCTTACCCAGGAGGACCTTGCACGGGAGGTAGGGGTTACCAGGCAGACCATTCTTGCAATAGAGAAAGGAAAGTACGATCCTTCCCTTGAACTTGCCTTTAAGATGGCAAGACGGTTTGGCGTGACCATTGAAGATCTCTTTATTTATGGAGAAGAAACTCCCTGATCTGAAGTTAAAACGCATGACAATAATAACAAAAAGCTGAGAATGCTTGTCCATGAGGAAAGTAGATATAACAGAATGTAAATATAACTATACATGCGCAGGAACAGTCCTGCACAAAAAACCCGGAGGTGATACCAAAGCTGTAATGCAATAGCCCCACAACTACCCATCCGGTATGCCATCCTCAGCAGAGGATTATACAAAACCAGAAGAGACATAGCCGGTTCATGCAGATATCCCTAAACCCCCCCATCCAGCACTCCCGCACAATATACTGCCTTTGAACCGGAGATGGATACACCCCATTAACCTAATTTTTCGGTCCGGGATCCCCTCCCGGATCATCTTATGATATCAGGGTAAGGAATGCAGCATAGATACATGTCTGACATAACGTTACCGGAATACCATACCTGCAGAACAGGGACATAGGTACAAAAATTCCATGCCGTTCCGCCTGTAAGATCACGATTACATTGCTTGCCGCACCAAGAATGGTCAGGTTCCCTGCGATGGTGCTTCCAGATGCAAGAGCCAGGGCTATGGATGGAGATACTCCGGGAGATAACAGGACAGGTTGAAACAGTGCAACAAAAGGGACGTTTGATATTACCTGTGAGAGTAACACCCCTCCAGCCAGCACCACCAGAACATCTGTTCCTCCACCAGCCGGCATCATACCCTGGAAAAAACCGGTATTATACACGCTCTGCATCAGGACAAACATGGATGCGAAAAAGATGAGTGTATGCCAGTCAATATTTTTAATAGTCCCAATTTTGTCTGATGAGAAGACCAGAACAGGTATTGCTGCTGCTATTGCAACCCATTCAATAGGAACGGCCCACCCGGAATTGAAGATACCATTGATGACCTGAGTTGCAATACCGGAGAATATCAGTAAAAACGACAGATATACCGGTTTTTTGCTGATCTCTGGAGAGACAGTCCTGGTCATGCAACTGCCTTCGGGAATTTTTGCGCCTTTGAAAAACGGACGGAGGAATATGTGGATAACAAAAAGTGAGAACATGGTCGGGATACACAGACCGGAGAGAAAAAGAAGATATGGAGACATGTCTGTAACATATGAAGCAATCAGGTAATTTTGTGGGTTTCCTATCGGACTGAATACACTCCCGGTCGTTACGGAAAAGCACAGGGCGATCATTGCACCAGGTTTTGAGACACCAAACCGTCCGGCCAGTACCAGGATCAGGGGCGCTCCAATTATCGCGATAGTATCGTTCATTAAAACCGCGGATAACAGCCCCATCGTCCAGGTGACAAGAAGCAGGAGCATGTCACCAGATGTGGCGTGACTGCATATCCAGTCGATACAGTCTTCGAGAAGGCCGCTGCTTTTAACACCTTCTCCAACGATGAACATGCCAAGCAGAAAGAGCATGACACCTGGATTTATTGCATGGACCGCGTCACCAGGTGATATCTCTCCTGTAAGAAGCGCCAGGATTGCCCCTGCCAGCATGACCTGCCAGATCTTAAAGGAAAACCTTCCGACCTGGCGGATGGTAATCAGGATAAAGACAAGGCCCAGTATGATCAAAGAGAACTGCGTGATAATAACCGTCCCTTATGAAATATGATGTTTACGTTTCAAAAATGGTCCCCTCCACGCAAGCATCTAAAAAATCTGAAATAATACTCTATTATGGATTTGTATAAGATTTCTTTATCGCTCATTTTGATCCTTCTCTTCACCGTGGCAGGAGCCCATGCACTGGATACAAGGATCCCAAAAGAAGGAGTGGTATTTGTCGGGGAAAATGGCATTGACATCTCTGAATGCAATGTCAGAGCAGGTGATGAGATTGCATTCTGGAGCTCTGGTTTTCCGGAAGGAACTCCTGATTCACGTGCAAGGGTCATGGATCCCCGCAATTTTTTCGTTGATCCGGCATTCT
>JAAYPD010000173.1 GCA_012520015.1 Methanomicrobiales archaeon | reverse complement strand
GACCGGCTTTTTGAAGAGATCGCATCATTTGTAAAAACACACGCTGCACCTGGCAGTGATCCGGGTATATGCATGGCTGATCATGATTCGGTAATCCCCGCAATTGTTCTCTTTGGGAAGGAAGCAAAATCAACAGTTCTTACCATGGACCAGGCTAATACATTGGCATTTCATACAGGAACCAGGCTGATAGGACTTGACGGCACCAGGGGAGGTATAATTGGAGCACTTGCTGCTGTAGGACTTGCTGCAAGTGGATCAGACGGAAGATATATACAGTTTGGTAATATCAGGTCGCTTCACGAGCAGGCTGAAATTCACGAGATACATGAAGCAGGAATAATCTCAGTTTTTTCGACCGACGGAAGATCTCTCCATGCAGGAAATGTTCGCTTTCGCAAGTTTCCACAACCGATGAGGATCAATCACAACCCTGTTTTATTTGTTAGTGAAGATAAGGGTTCCTGGAATGTAAAAAGGTGGGATTAACCTGGAACCCGTTACCCGGACTTCAGTTTTTCAGACATATATGCCCTTTTCCGTTCTCTAAAGGCCGGCGCGATCCAAAATCAATGTAGCCAGGGCTTCTGCAGATTCAATAGGGAAATCTGTGGGTTTTATGAACCGGCTAAACAAGTCACCAGTATTGCATACGACAAGTCCGCCTACAGATATATTACTATCCGATCCTTTTGGCAGTCCTGCAAATACTTCGTCTACAGTAAGTACAGGGAATTTTACTCCTTTCATTGCTCCAACCCACTTGGCAAATAACTCATCACGCATGTTCATAAGAGGTATCTATAATACCCAGACACTAATAATTTTCGAATTGCATCCTGTACATCTCTACAGACATTCTCACCTTTACTATGTTGAAAGAATGGCCAGGTAAAATCAGCATCAGCCTTACCCGGACATAAACTCATCCATGAAGCGATTAAAAGAACCAGGCAGTCATGTAAGACCAGTTGCAATCAGTTGCAACACTGAATTTCAATTGTTTCAACAAAATGAGCTTAACTGTTCTTCAGATAATTATGAGATAACTTTCCTTTCAAAACCAGTAACAACCAAAACCAGTCTCTCCGATATCCAAAAATATTCATATTTACTCATAAGTTTAAAATTAACAATGAATACAATAGTAAAATTGATTTAAGACTAATTTTCAACGGTTTTATCTACAGCACTTATACACTGTTTCATACAATACTTATATGTCACGGGAAGACCTGGGCAGGCACAAATGGATCCTGGCATCCCCGAAGTCAGGTCAGTCTGTGCTTCTCCTTTCCGGATGAGAAGATGATCTGCGATGTGCATGTCCTCCTACAATGCGATAATCTCAAAACTCTCCATCCTGAAAGGTAAACCCTGGCATCTGCCCGTAACTTTCCCATCGAAAAACCCACGGGGATAACAGAAAATCCTTTAGGTATGTCAGAATGACAGGCCTTCCTCCTACACCGGACAATCTGGGCGCTCCCCCATTAAAAGGCACAGAGGCAAAAAATGATAACGAATAGCAGATTCAGCACGAAGTACAATGAGAACCAGGTGACACTGATAAACTATCTGAAAACCCAGGTTCATAACGGCCGATGCTTTCTAAAGTCCAAGTATATTGCCAAAGAAACCGGTTTATCATCCAAGGAAGTTGGAACAAACATGGCAATATTATCAGAGATCTGCCCTGACTTTAATATTGAACGATATAGTTATTCAAACAGTACAACCTGGCTTGTAACACCAGGGAGTTCTAACGGATTTCAAAGAATCGAACATTCTATTGCAGCTCTCTGACGTGCAGAACACTGCTTTTAAATTTTTATACTCTTCTCTCTCTTTTTCTCTACTAATCTTCTATTCCATTGAATAATCCCGATATCTATTAACCTGCATGGTGCTTATAAAATTAATCAGCCACCTGGAAAACTCATTACCAATATTTCAGCCGGGTACAGGGCACCAGTACAAAAGGCAGAACCATGAAGATAAAACAGGATATTTTTATCAGAGCATCGGTTCCGTTAAATCACCTTGAAGAACAGTTCCAGACTTCTTTGGCAGAAGGACTGTCTCATGATGTAGCCAACGCAATTCTACATCGAGATGGCCCAAATGAAATTACTGCAAAACATACAAGGTGGTGGGAAATTGCAGGCAGACAGTTTAAATCCCCTTTTATCTACCTGTTAATGGTCGCTGCTTTAATTGTATATGCCATCGGCGAATACATTGATCCATCAATCATCGTCGGTTTTGTATGTATAAATGCAGGGCTTGGATTTTTTCAGGAACACAAATCTGAACAGTCTATCAGAGCTTTAGAGCAGTATATTAGTCTTCGGAGCAGAGTAAAACGGAATAATACCTGGCAAATTATAAAATCACGCAACCTTGTCAGGGGGGATATCATCAGTCTTGTGACTGGAGATGCCATTCCGGCAGATCTTCGGGTTATCAGCACAGGTCACCTTGTTGTAAATGAGACAACCCTGACCGGCGAATCTGTTCCTGTCTTAAAAAGTGGAGCAACCCTGGATACACCACCAGATAGTATATTTGAGAGTCATAACCTTCTCTTCAGCGGTACATCGGTTGTAAAAGGAGAGGCAACCGCCCTTGTCCTCGAGACCTGTCCACGCACAGCCATGGGCAGGATAGCAAAGCTGACCGTGGAGACAACAAAAGAGAGTGAATTTTCCAAGGGAATAAACCGGTTTAGCCGTCTCATCCTACGGATGGTCATTGTCACTCTTGTTTTACTTTTCTTTGCAAACCTGGTAATAAAGGGTGGTAATGTAGACATTATCGAACTTATCGTATTTTAAGGGGAAAAAGCCTTACAGATATGTCCTTCTCATCTCCGTTGTTGATGCTCTGTCTGCAGTTTTGCTTCCGTATACTATAATAGGAAAGGATTTTTTCCATTTTTACCCTCCTTCCACTCTTCATCTTTGCATAATTTTTGGCATGGTATTTGTATTTTTTGGATGCAGCGAGCTGGTGAAATACATTTATTATAAAAGATAATTACAGGTTACTTCCCGGTATATTGTTCTTGATTAATTGAAAAGATCAAGATTCTGAGCGATCTTACAACCTGCACCTCCCTGTGGTGTTTCACAAATTTCATCCGTTTTTGCCTCCCACTAATCTGCGTGAGTAAGAATAACTCCCGTGCCAGCATCGATGAGACTACTAAGTTCTTATTTGACGCCCCTGGCCCGGCAATAATCGATCTCATTACCCGTTTATTCCCCATTGATCTTAACCGCGATTCAGAGATCGTCCGCTTATCATCTGAATGCATATCTCATCCCGGTTTTTCACGCAGCCTTCCGGATATCGTATTCCGGGTGCGTGACTGCAAAGGCGCCGACTCGTTCATTCACATCGAAGTCCAGACTGAACATGATGGGATGATGGATCTCCGGATGGTGAAGTATGGTTATCTCATTGGTGCTTCACGGTCCAGGTTTGACCATGACGAATGCCGTGTTATAGAGATCCCTCACCAGGTAGTAATGTACCTTGAAGAGCACAAAAGAATTCGTGACGAGTTAAAGGTCAGGATCATCCTTCCAGACGATACAATCGTCCATTACACGGTCCCGGTATTTAAACTGTATTCATACTCAGCCCGCGAACTTGGCGAAATGAACCTCTACCTTGTGATCCCCCTGGTCCTCGTCAAGTATCGTAAACGGTTTGATACCCTCTCCCGACAGAAAAACCTGAACAGGGAAGAGTTTGATGCAATTGTGCAGGATGTATTGCAGGACGTTGAAGAGATCATCAGTATTTCCAGGAAATGTGAAGATAAGGGATTGATGGATGAACAGACAAAAGATGTTATTCTCTCAGCGACAAAGGAATTATATAACCAGTTGCATCAGAAATATATT
>JAAYPD010000172.1 GCA_012520015.1 Methanomicrobiales archaeon | reverse complement strand
CTCAATGATCATTACATCCGAGATATTCCCGCAGGTGATTGTGAAATGGATGAGATTTGGGGTTTTATCAAAAAAATGAGAAGGGAAAGTGTTCAACGATGCGTTTGAACTGCTAAGTTTCAGCGGCATGGGTGTTCAATTCGTCCGGTCAAACTGTTCAGATCTAAGCGTTGTAATCAACAGATCAATTCAAATGCTAACTCTGCTTTGGTTTTAAAGCGTTGAAATTCCGGAGGAATACCAGATGCATCACAACGGCCACGGTCGGATGTCCAACTTTCAGGAAGGTTGAGACGGTAGTCAAGTAGCAATCAAAAGCCATTCTTTACATACCCATTAGTGATGATCCAGTCTATGAGTAATCGATGATTCCAAGGAGATTGAGAGAGAAAATAACTGAAGAATTGATTATTTACAGTGCTACAATTGTCCGAAATTGCTGTCAGATGACATCTGGTTGGGTTAATTAAAAGGCCTTTAACATACTCCAAGGCGATCGCCCATATATTATGAGTTTTTTATAGAAAAAAAGTTTTGCAGGGACGCAGATTCAAATAACTGTACAATTAAGGCAATATCGTTCTCTATGGCCTTACTGAGGGTTTCAACCTCTTTGTATGAGCATGATTGAGCACAGTAAAAATATTATTCGACTTTATATAAAAATCTTACAATATAAACCTGAATCTGTTCTTTTCGAACCTGACAATTTAGAGCTATAAGTAACTATGAATTATTGTTAGTAAATGGCAGACCCTGAAGCTGTCTTTTATGGACAATTATTAAGTATTATGTAAACCGGTGACAGAATTCGTTTTCCTCAGCTGAGAGAAGGTTGGTAAGTATCTTATCTGGTATTCCTGCACCTGATGCGATAATCTCCCTGTCCCTTGCAGACATCAGGTCCCCTGGCTGATGTGCATCCGAGTCCACTACCAAAAGACAACCGGTTTTTTCAGCAATCCTGGCAATATATCCATTTGTCCTGTTATGTCCTCCTCTTGCTGTGATCTCAAGGGCGATATTGTGTTTTTCTGCCAGGGATGCATCTTCCATGGTGATAAGGCCAGGGTGAGCAAGGATATCAACATGAGGACAGGAGACTGCTGCATGATTAGTCCCTGGCATGACCGGTTCCACGGGGGATTCTCCATGAACAACAACTATCTCTGCTCCGTTATTTTTTGCATACAAGGCAAGCTCAGGGATCTCCGATGGAGGAACATGGGTTATCTCCACTCCGCAAATTAATCTGATCCCCATATGTTCGGCCGATTTTGATACCCGTTCAAGTGACTGGAGCGTCTGCAGGATATTGCTTGCATCAACATGATCAGTGATGCCAACTACTGAATATCCAAGAACCTGCATTCTTCTCAGCAGTTCGGCTGGAAGAAGGGCCCCGTCGGAGAGGAGAGTATGAGTATGAAAATCGTACATGGTCAGTTCTGTTTTCCTCTGTTTTTAAGTCCTGTGCTGATCAGTGCAATAAGTTCCCTTTTTGGCCCGGTGTAGTCAACGACAAATCTGCCCTGGTTTTTCCACCAGTATGCAGGGTGGGATTTTGGCTCACGGACATATGGAATCTTGTTTGCTTTCAGTATGCGTTCGATATCTCCTGGCTCCGGATTTGAGACACCTGTGTCCAGAGAAACTCTGCGCCCTTCTGATCGCATCAGCTCAAGGTCAAAGTAACAGGGGTAGAGGATCACTCCCTTATCCATTCTCACATATCTGCAATCTGAACCTATAATAGTACCAGCGGGAGAGACGTTATGATATGCATCATATCGATATCTCAATCGAAAAAGATATTTTTTCGGCCAATAAAAAACTGGCTGATGCTAATGCCGCGCACCTTCATGCCCACGGGGTCAGGGCTTTTGACCTGCTTGGGGGAATTGGATCAGGAAAGACAACGCTGATCGAAAAAGTTGTTTCTAAACTGAAAAGCAGAGGGCTGAAGACTGCGGCGATCGCTGGCGATGTTTATGGCGATGACGATTTTCAGCGGGTTATCGCCCTTGGTATCCCGGCTGAAAACGTGAACACCGGGAAAGAGTGCCATCTTGATGCGCATATGATTGAACATGCCCTTGAACATCTCCCGCTAAGTGATGTTGATATCCTGTTTATCGAGAATGTTGGCAACATGGTATGCCCGACAGATTTTGAGCTTGGCGCAGAGAAACGCATCGTAGTTGTCTCTGCAACAGAAGGTGATGATGTCGTTAACAAGCATCCGATGATGTTTCGCGGATGTACTATTGCTGTACTGAATAAAATTGACCTTGCAGAGGCAGTCGGGGCAGACCTGAACCGGATGGAACAGGATGTGTTAAGATACAATCCTGCCATGAAGATCTTTAAAACGAATATGAAGACCGGTGAAGGGATCGACAGCCTGGTCGACGAGATCCTCTCTTAAGCGGAATCTTATATACTGGTGTGAGGGATATGTATAAGACTCCGTGGTTTACCCGGCTCTCCCACTCCGGGTAAATGATACCAAAGGAAGAGATATTATGCAATGGCAAGGCCGTTCTGTTCGGAAATCCACCGGCGGCAGGTATAATCCGTCTTGTGGAAAAAAGCGCAGGGAGATTGGGTCAGCTCCGGCTGAAACCCATATTGGTATTGAACGTAGAAAAGTATCCAGGACCTACGGTGGCAACAGTAAGGTCCGGGCACTCCGTTGTGAGTTTGCTGTTGTCAGCAATACGAAGACCGGAGAGACGAAAAAAGTAAAGATTGAAAAAGTGGAAGAGAACTCAGCAAACCCGAACTATGTCCGGCGTAATCTTCTCACTCGTGGTGCAATCATCAGAACCGAACTGGGACCTGCACGCATTACCAGCAGACCAGGTCAGCATGGCGTAATCAACGCTGTCCTGATAGAATAAACATTTTTTTGGCCAAGTGTTTTTCACCATCAAAAGTGCTCAAAAAGCTCAGGCTGTATTATTGTAGAAATTTTTGCCATATACAGTATTGCAGAAAAAAGAATGAAGAGTCCAAAAATACAAACTGATTACCAGGTTTCTTAAACGGTAATCTGGTATGACACTCAAAACCGCACTTGCTGCACCCTTTTATCATAGCAGGGTTCAAAAACTTGGTAAAAGTGAATTAATTTATTATTATGCCTTTGACAGGCGGTGGATGGACCGTGAACAGGTTGATCTCCTGATTCACCGGGGAGTAGAGCAGAAACTTTTGGGAATGGACGGGGAGATGTATTACCCTCTCTTCGATCTTGCAGATGTCCTTATTCCTATCGGTTACAAACCTTCATCATCCATATTTGATATTCATGAACCATTTGAACAGCTTCTGGACCGTATCACCAGCCAGACTGGAAAGGAGCCTGAAGAGGTGGTTGCACGGATGAACGAATTGATCACAGAGCGGTTTGACGGAAACATAAGGCCAGAAGCTGCGCTGGTAATTGTGGCAAAAAGAGATAATATCCAGTTTATGGATCTTCTTGATCAACTAAAACAGGCATTGCTCAAAAAAGATTGATGTTATTTATTCTGCAGCCGGAGCTTCCGGTTCTGCCGGAGCAAAATATTCTGCAAGAGTTTTAGAACCCTGGGTTGTAACAATCGCATTTATCTGAACAAAGTCAGGGGATATCTCCCCGCCGCGTACCATCTTTCTCCGGCGTTCACCCTCAACAACCGGGTGAAACCCTACCCCGCCAGTCATGAGGATCTTACGCCTTCCGGCAAACTGGAGGCTTTTTCTTGCCGGGGTTCCATTCCGGTCTGATGCACCGGTAATACGGATCCTGTATCCTTCAAAGCCAAGTGGGGAACCATCTATCTCATCACCAATACTCTTACCTACAAATGAACCGGCCCCTGCGCCACTGGCATCAATATTATATGCCTTGCCGGTTGCCGGATCTGAAAGAACTACCTTAAAATCAACCATTATTCATCACCAATTTTTTTAATTCTACGATCGCAACTTTTTTTATTTTTTACCGATCCGAAAAACCCATCACTCAGGCAATGCTGAGAAGTCTCCTTACAAGTTGGTTTATATCCTTAATAATTCTATTTCCCCCAGAAGGGATTTTCCCGACGATAAAGATTTATATACTCGCTAAGAACCTCTTTTGAATCCTCGCTCAGGTGAGAGAGCATCTCAGTCTCCAGAATTTTTACGTGCTTTTCAGGAATGTTGACGATTAATTCATCTTCCACGTCAAACTGCCCGCCAACCGTGGCCCCTTCTATCGAGATCGCAACCTCGTCTCCGGCCTGTGCCTCCTGGATGTTCTCCTTCCGCAGTTGCATGGTCTTCAGGGTTCCTGCTTTCCTTCCGTCACGCCTTATCAGGTTCACACCGGTTCGGAGAGTGCCGGAAAGAATCCTTACCCCAACGACTGCAGGATTATTCTGCCTGAAGACACAGCCTGGAAGAACAACAATTTTTGCCGGAAAAATTATCTTTTCAAACCTCTTCTGGTCCATTATTCTCTTCAGGTTGTTCCTCCATTCCAGGTAATCTTCAAGAATGTGATAGATAACATTTCCAGAGAAGAACTGGATCATCTCAGAGTATGCAGGCTCTTTTAAAAGATCCTGGGCATCAGGGAGGACCGGAGTATTAAATGCTATCAAAACCCTGTAAAGAGGGTTTTTAATCGTTTCTGCCTCTATTACATCATGTCTGCTGACCTGGCCGACCTCGGCTTTCATCACCGGAATTTCATGCGCGGATAATTCCTTGCACAATGCTTCAAGAGCTCCGATGGTATCGGCCTTGATAACGAGACCTTCAGGCGAGAGTGTAACATTTATTTCTGTCATCTCCCTGGCAATGCTGGCTTTTATCTCTTCAGGATTATCGCCGGTCACCCGCACTGGTGAACCGGCAATCACCTGGTCAAGTCCGGGAGCACTGACCTTCACTCCTGCAGCGGCAATGACTTCCTTCACCCGTGAGAACCGGTCTTCAACCAGTATCTCCTGCATGGGCCTGGGTTGGAGCAGAGATCTGACCTTGGTTGTCTGAACACCGTCAGTGGTTGCAACTGCTATCTCATCCCCGACCCTGATGGTCCCGTCAAAAAGGATGACGTCAATTGTAGCGCCCAGCCCTTTTTCTTCCTTAACCTCAAGGACTGTGCCTGATCCCGGCCCGTCAACGGTCAGTGCCAGGGCCTCCTCCATGTACCGTTGTGCAAGGCCTGTCAGAACCATAAGGAGATCAGAGATTCCTTCACCGGTATGGGCACTTACAGGGACAATAGCCAGGTTCTTGGAGAAATCTGACACCCGGTCATACCGTTCAGATGAAAATCCGTGTTCTGCAAGGACAGCAACAATATCATAGATTTTTGTCTCGACCATGAGAGTTACACGTTCATTCTGTGTTGCAAAGCTCTTCAGGAATGGAGATTTTTCCGTAGGCCTCCACCCGTGAATTCTGTCCAGCTTTGTTGCGGCAACTACGAACGGTGTTTTAAAGTTGCGAAGTATCTGAATGGCTTCGATCGTCTGGGGTTGAAAATTCTGGTTGATATCAACAACCACGATGGCCATGTCAGCAAGTGCCCCTCCACGTGCCCGAAGAGTGGTAAAGGCATGGTGACCAGGAGTATCAATGAAGAGAAGACCGGGGATACTGATATTCAGATTCTTCATTCCACCGCTCATGTTGATAATCGAGTCAATCGGCACTATTGTTGCGCCAATATGCTGCGTTATCGCTCCTGCCTCACCGGTGACAACGGAAGAACCCCTTATCCTGTCCAGCAGGGATGTTTTTCCATGATCCACATGCCCAAGGACGCAGACAATGGGAGTTCTGATATGGGGTGATTTTCCTTCGTTTTTATTTTTCTTTGCTGTTTTTTTACCCACCTTTCCACCACCGCATTCATTTTGCCGTCCAGTCCCGGTGCTACTTGAAAACAGGGGATATCCTTCCTGGGAGAGGATCTGATAATGTGGTATACATCAGTGGTCACGGGTAATATAGTTTAATGCCAGACTTACTAATTTCCTCTAAAAAGATCGTTTAAAAACTTTTAAGTCCGCATACTTTTCAGGTTTTGTGATATGAAGAAGAATTTTCGACCATATCTGATTCCCGTTAAGAATTGCCTGCCATGGATCCTTTCCTGGCATGGTTAAGGATCTTACCCTGACTTGTGATGATGCATGGATAAATTCAAGTCATCTGCCGGCTAAAATATATGGTGCAACCTGCCTGGGTGGGGTAATGGCTATCCTAAGGGATTGTGGTTCCCTCGATCTGGGTTCAATTCCCGGTCCAGGCCTATTGGCGTTTCAGGCTCAATGCCTGATTTTTTTTCATGAAGATGATATGATGGATAGTGATGACTGTCCACGTCCCTAATCAGCCAGTTCAAAAAATGAACGTTACGAACCTGATTAACATAAGTCAGGCTATTTGTGGCGAATTAATATCTGCGCAGCCTATAAATCCTACAAAAATATCCGTGTTCGGAATGGGAACGGGTGTAACATACCTGCTGTGGCCGCTATTGAGACTGAATTACCGGTATGACCAGGGAAGATCGAAGCTTTAACTTCTAATACAGTAACAATAGTAATTTCTCTTCATACAATAGCAGCTTGGATGATTTCCCGAGGACTCGCGTACCTCAGTACCGTCATCCACGTTAGAT
>JAAYPD010000171.1 GCA_012520015.1 Methanomicrobiales archaeon | reverse complement strand
GTACCGTTCCATGACTGACATCATCATGACATTAAAGATGGATACTCCTGCTACAATCAATGATATCCCACCTATTGCCATCGTGAAAGTGGTAATCCTTCCAAATGTCTCGACAATATTCTCCAGGATGGCTTTTGTATCATAGATATTGACTTCAGTCTCCCTTTTGTTCAGTTGTGCATCGATAGAGTTTTTAACCTGGTCGATATCTTTCAGGTTTCTGACCTTCACTATCACCTGGTCATAGCCCTTAACATCGTAAAAGTCCCTGTACCACTGGTCTGAAGTAATTATGGCATTATCCGGGCTTATGTCAAATCCCATGCCACGTTCGGAGAGTATTCCGACGATCCTGACACCTGCCTCCCTGTCACCTACAAGTATCCTTGAACCGACGGCGAGGTTATTTTCTTTCGCAAGCCTTGCCCCAACCATGACGCCTGACGCCCCACGGAGGAACTGGCCGGTCTCTATCTTCAATAGCCTGGGGGTGTCCTGTGGGTCAATCCCATATATGGAAGCGACATAAATTTCACGCCCTATCCTTATCCTGTCTCCTCCTGCATATATCGGGATGACCTCATTGTTCCCGCTGGCCCTGCGAATCTGTTCAAGCTGCCGGTCGGTTATACGCTTGTCTGTCCCGGAGCTTGTCATTCCATGAAATGAGACATGAGGAGTTACAACAACCGAATCCCCTACGTCGGTGAGTGAATCTGATACAGATAGTACAAGGCTGCTGCCAAGTATGCCCATGGATGAGATGGCAATAACCCCGATTATGATCCCTATGGCTGCAAGAAGTGACCTGAGCCAGTGGATCTGCAGGTTCCTTACCGCAAGCCTGAAAAAGAGGCGATGACTGCTCATGGCTCCTTCCTTATCTTCCCGTCTTCAATCAGGATGATCCTGTCTGCGTACTCGGCCGTCCTTGGATCATGGGTGACCATGACGATGGTCTTTCCCTGCTCCCGGCAGAGCATGGTGAGCAGATCCATGATTGCGGTTCCGGTTTTTGTATCAAGGTTTCCGGTCGGTTCATCACAGAGCATTATCTCAGGATCATTGACAAGGGCCCGGGCGATTGCAACCCGCTGCTGTTGACCGCCGGAGAGTTGTCCAGGGCGATGATGCCAGAGATCTGGAGTAAGGCCAACGGCGGTCAAAACCTCCCCGCACCTATCAGTTCCACCAGTCTCTCCGGTTTTAAGTATGAGAGGATACTGGACATTTTCAAAGGCATTAAGAAGAAGAATGAGATTAAACTGTTGGAATATGAATCCAAGGACATCGCGACGCAGTTCTGTCAACTGGTCATCACTCATGGTCCTGATATTCCTGCCGTCGATGATGACCTCTCCTGAAGTAGGAGTATCAAGGCAGCCGATGATGTTAAGCAGGGTTGATTTGCCTGACCCTGACGGCCCCATGATGGCAATGAACTCTCCCCTTCCAATCTCAAGAGAGAGGTGGTTTAAAGCTACCACGTCTCCTGCGCCAAGGGGATAGATCTTGGTAACATCAGAAAAAATGATGACCGGTTCTTTATCCATCTTATCCCCGTGGTCTTCGGCTGTGCAGGACAATGCCAGCAACCCCAAGGGCAATGACCACGAGCACACCGATAATGACTGGCGATAACCCTTCTTCATCCGGTTTTGCTTTAGGTTCATGGCTGTCACCAAGTTCAACCATTGTATCGGAGAAGAACTCGTTCCCGTCATCATCCTTAAAAGAGGCCCTGAGTGGGATCTCTGTTACATTTTCGCCAGCATGAAAAGTAACTTCAAAACTTGAAAAGTCATCAGGCTTGAGTGCTCCGACGGCATATACCTTGAAGGGAAATACCGGGACTGCCGGTTCTGCGGTGGTGATAAGGACTGCATTTGCCGTCTCAAGCCCTGAGTTCGTCACATCGCCTGTTACCCTGAAATGATCCTTTTCTATATCGACCTGTACATTTGAAAGGATGGTATCCGCCTGTTTCCTGCTCTTCTTCCCGGTCTCAACCGGAAGAGTGTAGGTAACCTCGTGCTGGTTTATGCCATTCTGATACTGGACTGTAAACTCGATGGGTGTTTCTCCGTATGGTGTCACGGAGAAAGGTATGTCAACCGAGCTGTCAGGGGCAAGAACGCCGGAGAAGAATGAGGTGGGTGTGATCTCATGTCCTGGTCCCCTTGGCACCACCGTCACGCTGGTTACAGGATTGTCACGAGGATTGCCTACATGGATGATGAGTTCCTCTTTTTTTCCAGGCACAAATGTCTCTGGTTTATTCAGAACCGAGACTTCAAGCTGGTTTTCCTGGACCAGAACCCTGAACGGGTACCTGAGGAAGTTTGCATCCCTGAAGTCCACCGAGAAGACCGGGTAAAATATTCCAGTCAGGCCTCCGGCCCTGATAGTGTAGGTAAAGCTCATCGTATTGCCTGCACCTATAGCCCCGACCTTCCCATAACTGTCTGACAGGATCTTAAACTCCTTTGAATATAGATCTGCACGGGATATCGCAACACTTTTCGTTCCTGTATTTGTCAGCGTGATGGTCACCGTTGCCGTGTCATAAGGCATCAGGATCGCAGGATCAATTGAGAGGTTGATCACCTGTATCTGTGCAGCTGCAGCTTCATTTTCAGGCAGGATCTCACCGGTGCCGTTGGTTATGAGCAGGAAAACGAAGAGTAATAGTATAATTATCTTTGTTCTCATGCTGGCCCCCCGGTATAGAGCAGGAGGGATGCAAGAGCGTATACTATATAGATCAACACCGGAAGGCCTGCAACGATGAGTGCTTTTTTTGTTGAAAGTCCAGAGCAGGTCTCTATCCCAATAGACCAGTTGCTTGCCACCCATACCAGGAAGATGATGGTGACAAGGAGGGAGGTTATGCTCAGCTCATGAAGGGCTGGATCCTGCATCATCGTTGCTGCTGCCTTGCTGATCACTTCAGGGTTTGCTGACCTGACTGGGCTGATATCTGCCTGGGGGATATAGTACCCACTCAGCAGGAGTAAGATGATTGTCGAAAAGACGAGTGGGACCATCCCATACCCACATATCTCCATGACACGCCTGAATGAACCATTCCCCTGCAGAGCTTTTTGTAGTCCGAACAGGATGGCGGCGGCAACCAGCCAGATGACCAGGACCGATACAAATGTTGCTGCTGCAGCGGTGACTGCTGTTATCGTGGCAATACCTTCCATCATTCCGGAGAAGATCCTGCCTGACAGTTCTCCCATCATGTAACCGGAGACAGAACTGATTATTGCCATAAAAAGGATGATGATGGCAGGAATTTTCAAAGATGGTTCATTTTTACAGATTGAACCGAAAAAAGCACGCGGGTTTGATAACAGTTCGATTATCATAATTTTTTCTCATATATTGTTGGCTTTTATATTGGTTATGGCTTTTTCTATTCCCGGAAAGATCCGGCT
>JAAYPD010000170.1 GCA_012520015.1 Methanomicrobiales archaeon | reverse complement strand
CAAGTCCTCTGGTTTATCGTTTTCCTTTTTTAAAAAAAGACATTGACCTTATATCATCTGACAAACCGGGAAGATACTTAAATCTCCTGGGAATTATAGATCTATTTACATACAGTCTGGACCGGCTGTTTTAGTGGGGGAAGAACATGCATGACGCACATTTACGAATAATAATCCATTTATTACTGGCTGGATTTCTTTTATCCGGCTTTGCAGCCGGGGTATATGCCGACGAATCATCTGCCCCGGATGACATTGAATCACAATCTTCTGCTCCTTATGTGCCAGGAGAAGTTATTGTCAAGTATAAGGACGGAACTGTTGCAGCGCTTGCAGCAGAAGGGACTGGCCCGGTTGCCTTAAAAGCGCTTGGAGCCGAGGTTGCAACTGACTTTTCTGCCGAAGGGCTGGATAATCTACAGGCACTTGATATAACCGGCCCGATCTCGGTCAAAGAAGCGATAGCTGAGCTTGAAAATTCTCCATATGTGGCCTATGCTGAACCAAATTACATCATCTCTTTGTCCCTGCCTGAGACCGATCCTGCAGGACCTGATGAAGCTGGTGACTTTTCAGCACTTGCATTTCCAAATGATCCAAAGTTTGCAGACCACTGGGGCCTTTCAAATACAGGCCAGACCGGCGGAGTAAGTGGCACAGACATAAAGGCCCTTAAAGGTTGGGAGATTACAAAAGGATCAGATACTATTGTTGTTGCGGTCCTTGATACCGGTGTGGATTATACTCATCCTGACCTTGCAGGAAATATCTGGATAAATCCGGGTGAAATTCCAAATAACGGGATTGATGATGATGGAAACGGTTACGTGGATGATGTCTACGGGTATGATTTTATTAATAACGACAATGATCCGATGGATGATAACGGACATGGGACTCATTGTGCAGGAATCATCGGTGCATTAGGGAACAATGGTATAGGAGTGGCAGGTGTCAACTGGAAAGTCAAGATCATGCCACTTAAATTTTTGAGGGCAGACGGGACCGGGGATACAGCAGCTTCACTTAATGCAATCGCTTATGCACGGAGGATGGGGGCTGATATAATTAGTTGTTCATGGGGAGGAAAAGCAAAAAGTCAGGCTCTTAGAGATGCGATCGCCTCTACCAATGCCCTGTTTCCCTGTGCCGCCGGAAATGAAGGTTCTGATAATGATAAAACTCCCCATTATCCTTCCGGATTTGATTTACCCCAGATAATATCTGTCGCAGCATCTGATGCAAAGGACGGAATTCCTGCCTTTTCGAACTATGGTGCTACAAAGGTTGATGTTGCTGCACCAGGCGACTGGATAATGTCAACTTATCCCACCTCATTGGGGCATCAGTATGTTAAGATGAAAGGAACCTCGATGGCTACACCGTTTGTATCAGGCCTTGCTGCTTTACTTCTCGCCAAAGAGCCTTCACTTACACCTGCAAAACTCAAGGCCAGGATCATGGATACCGTCGATAAACTCCCGGGATTTGCCGGAAAAACTGTATCTGGCGGAAGAATCAATGTTTATAAAGCACTTGGTGGTGGAGGCTCAACTCCAGGAGTAATCCCGATTCCGGGCATGAGTAAGCCTCCCAGGGATCTAAATGGAGATGGCAGGTACGAGGACCTGAATGGAAATGGCAGGGCAGATTATTCAGATGTTGTAACATTTTTTAAATACATGGACTGGATAAGTAAAAATGAACCGGTTGAGGCGTTTGACTTCTCCGGTAACGGGAGAATTGACTTTACCGATGTGGTAAAATTATTCCAGTCAATATAAATTGCAGGGGAGTAGAGCCTCTCAGCTCTCTTCCGGTTTCCACCGGTTGGTAAAGAATATCTCTTTACCGGGTTTTTTCTTTGGGACCTCTACTTCTTTTGGATACCCTGCGGGAATTAAAGAGACTAATGAATACTCCCCTGGTATTTCAAGGTGTTTACAGATATCAGCCCCATATTCCTTTTTATCACCTGCCACCCAGCAGGTCCCTACTCCAAATCCCTGCAGGCAGGTTATCATGTTCATGGTGGCAGCGCAACAGTCCTCAAGGTAGTACTTGGCTTTTTTATCTCCGCAGACCACAAAACAGGCAGCTGCATCGGCGATGAACTTACCATGATCGGTAATATCGGCAACTTTTTTAAGCAGGTCGCGGTCTGTTATCACCCCTAAAAGCCATGGCTGCAGATTCATGGCAGTTGGAGCAAGCCGCCCACATTCAAGGGTCTCCTTTATGATCTCTTCGCTGATAGGCTTGTCAGTGTATGATCTGACGCTTCTTCGTGATTTTATTATAGTCGCTCCAAGATTCATAATATTCATTGATACTTACAATTGAAGATAATTATCGGTCTCAAGAATACCTGAACTGAAAATGATCATTAATGAAATTCCCAAACCTCAGGTTTATTTTCCATCTTCTCTTCTAAGTATCAAAAGGACCAGAAGTGCGCCGGTGACTGTTATTATTCCCATCGGAGAACGTGTGCCCTCAGGAGCAGGTGTAGTGGCTGATGTCGGGGGTGATGTCGAGGCAGGCGTCTCTTCCGGAGTAGGTTTTGTTGTAGCAGGTGCAGTATATACCGGGGAAGGAATTTCCGTTAAGACTGGTTCAGTGGTCTGAATCGTTTTTATTTGTACGGGAGTTGCAGTTAAGTTTTTCGTCACCGTCGGGGTTGGGGTTATTATTTCCGTTTTTGGTGGATGGGGAGTATCTTTCTTCGCTGGTGTTTCAATCTCTACCGATACGGGTGATTTGATAAGCGGGTTGACATTTTGAATGATTATCTCGACCGGTGCAGATATTCCGGCCCCTGTTTCCGGGAGATTATCTTTAATCCGGTTCATGGAGAGTTCAGCCTGGATGCTCCAGCTTCCATCAGTGGCGTCTATTGTGCCCCAGACAGGCCCGGTTGATGTGAGCGATGAGGTCAGGGGAACACCGGAAAGGCTGAATGAACCTGAAGGGCCGGTAACTGAAGAAAACTTCGCTCCCCTTGGACTTGTAAGCACAATATCGGCCTGCCCTGCAGACCCTCCCCTTGAATTTGCCTCGTAGATATTGGAAGATATTTTAAATGAAACAACATCGCCCCTTGGAACCCATTTTCCAGTGGCATCGAAGTCGGCCGTTTCGTCATGAACTCTTAATGAAACCTGTGGTCTTTTAACCCGGAAGACAAGATTCCCATCAGGCCAGGAGTACCAGGGGCCTTCTTTTCCTGAGAAGACTGAAGGAGAGACATAAAATGAGGACGGAGATGAGATGGTAATGATCTCCGTAGGTTCATTACTTCTGCTGCTCCCCGGAGCCCACCACCCGATACGGCTGCCATCATAAACCCCGGTCGAAGAAATATCAAGCCCTTCTTCACCTAAAAAGACGGTGTTTCCAGGTGAGATGATATTTGATCCGTGAGATGGCTGGCAGGTAGCCAGTAATAATAAAGCAGTGCAGATAAGAACAAGTTTTCTTTTCATACTGAACAATTTCATTACAACCATATAATTTTCTCTGTAAAACCCGAGTCGTAATATACTTCTCACACATAAAACGATACATGGGAGTTGCATTTTTCGCCGGTGGATGTTTCTGGGGTATCGAGGCCGGTTTTCAGAAAGTGCCTGGAGTTATCGCTACAAGGGCAGGGTACATGGGTGGTCATACTAACGAGCCGACCTACCAGGATGTCTGTTCAGATACAACCGGCCATGCAGAAACGGTTGCACTGGAGTTTGATGATGCAGCAATATCATATCGAAAGCTTCTTGAAATCTTCTTCTCACTGCATAATCCGACGGAGATAAACCGTCAGGGGCCAGATGTCGGGACCCAGTACCGTTCGGTCATATTTTATACAACCCCTGAACAGGAGATGGAGGCAAAACAGTATATAGATCAGTTAAATAAATCTGGTCGGTATAGTGCACCCATTGCCACAGAAGTTGTCAAGGCTTCTGTTTTCTGGCCTGCTGAAGACTGTCATCAGTCATACTTCTTAAAGATGGGACAGCGATATGGAGGACTGCTCTGAAATGTTAAATAATTCGTCTCTTACCGGTAAAAATACTGCAATTGTCGCGGTTTTATTTTTTATCTTCATTATTGGAACT
>JAAYPD010000169.1 GCA_012520015.1 Methanomicrobiales archaeon | reverse complement strand
TTCATTCCACTTGTTCCACTGGCTTCAAGTGGGGGAATCGGATTATTCATCCAGACATCAACACCCTGCACAAGGTACTTGGCAACCTGTTCACCATAGTCCTCAACAAAAGCTATCCTTCCGCCAAACTCAGGCTGTTGTGCATACTGATAAATACGCTGGAGGATCCGTTTTCCTTCATCATCCGCCGGATGTGCTTTTCCGGCAAATATTATCTGCACCGGTTTCCAGGGGTTATTCAGTATCCTTTTAAGCCGGTCAAGATCCTGGAAGATTAGATCTGCACGTTTATATGTTGAAAACCTGCGTGCAAATCCAATGGTCAGGGCATTTGGATCAATTAATGCACCACCTGCGACGACATTTGCACAATCTGCCTGGTATTTCATCCAGTCGCGTCTTTTAAACTGTAATATACGGTTGATGAGCTTGATCTTCAGGGCATAATGCAGTTCCCATAGTTTTGCGTCAGGAACCCTGTCGATGAGTGCCCATACATAGTCTTTATCATGATGATCAAACCAGTCTGGGCAGATAGGAGAGATGTACCTGTTCAGTAGCATAACCAGGCGGGGGTTTACCCAGGTTGGTATATGAACTCCATTGGTGACAGAACCAATCGGGACTTCATCCAGCCTGTAATCCGGCCATAGAAAGTGCCACATCTTCCTTGCAACTTCTCCATGTTTTGCGCTTACCCCGTTTGAGTAAGCTGCCATTCGAAGACAGAATGCAGCCATGTTAAACGTGTCCGGAGGATCTTCAACGTGCTGCCCCCTTTTCAGGAAATCATCCCGGTTAAAATGCATGCTGGAGTAATATGAGCTGAAGTACTTGTCTATCATCCAGTGTGGGAATTTATCATGTCCTGCAGGAACCGGGGTATGGGTGGTGAAAAGAGTCGTGTTGATCACGTGCCTGATTGCCTCTTCCGGCGACAGACCTTCTTCTACCTTCTGCCTGTAGAGTTCAACAAGGGCAAAGGCTGCATGACCTTCGTTCAGGTGAACTGCCGAGTACTTCACACCAAGAGATTTTAATGCATGAGTGCCCCCTATCCCAAGAACGATCTCCTGGAGCAGCCTCATCTCATTATTGCCGCTGTAAAGACGGCTGCTGATACTTCGAAGATGTGGCGGGTTTTGTTCGATCTCTGTATCAATCAGGTAGAGTATAACACGGCCAATATCTACTCTCCAGAGCGCAAAGTGGATCTGCGGGGTTATGAACGGAACCTGCAGGACCATCTGGTTGCCGTCCCGCCCAAGAACCCGTTTCACCGGCGCATTGTCACGGTCAAGCTTCTCTTCGACGTCCTCCTGCCATCCATCATTCCTGACACGCTGGTGCAGGTATCCATCAGAGTACATGAACCCAATTGCAACAAGCGGTATGCCAATATCGCTGCACTCTTTAAGGTGATCCCCGGCAAGAAATCCAAGGCCTCCAGCATACAGGGGTAATGAGTGCTGAAGCCCGTATTCTGCCGAAAAGTAAGCGATTTTATGATGCTGGTGTTCAGGGTAATACTCATCAAACCATTGGTTTTTCGCAAGCATATACCGCTGGAACTTGGCAATGACTGCATCATAGTGGTTGGTATAGTCAATATTGGATATTGCCGCGTCAAGTAAATCCGGGGTAAGTTCCTGTAACATCCTGACTGGATTATGGATGGATTCTTTCCATCCCTGGCGGTTCAGATTTTTAAACAGGAGCCAGGCTTCAGGGTGCCATGAGGACCAGAGATTATATGAGAGATCGATAAGTCCTGAGAGACGGTCAGGAATGTGATCGAAATCTATCCAACGAATGCCTATCATAATATGCTCATACACTCTTGCTGATAGGTGATCTTCTTCATGAATCGTATATAGTTAATGGCCAGTGCATGAAAGAGTATAATGACTTTAAAAAGCCGTGGGTTCCCTGGCAGGTGTGCATGACAACTATTGAAAAATGTAACATACTCCCGGACGGATTCGAACCGCCGTCATCGGAACCAAAATCCGATATGATTGACCTCTACACTACGGGAGTAAAACAGGTATAACCTTGCCTTTACATATTGACCTTGCTGGAATATAGAAATTCCCGCACGAACTACCTGCGTCTTTTCAGAAGACCTGGAAAGTATCTCTCTATTCTGTCTGAAATATCAGGATCAAGCCCGATTTTACCTGCTGATTGTGATTTTTCCAGGAGAAATTTTTTCACTTCTTCTTCTGATAGGGTTCTGTAGGCTTCTTTGGATTCGCGCTGCCAGTCGGTCCAGGTTACAAGATAGTAATACTGTCTTCCATCTGGCAATTTCCTTATATAAAGATCTTCACCCTGCCGGTAATCAAGAGATGCCCTGACGGTTGAATGAGGTGTTTTAAAGATCCAGGGATCAGTTTTTGGATCAATCTGGAGCCATTTACCATCCGATGTTCGTATTGTCTTCATATTTCATCCATCCTGAATGTTTGCCTGTTACTATTTTCATTAACTGCTCTTCTTCCCTGGGCAGCAAGAGGGAAAAACTCCCTGTATACCTGTCGGCGCTCATCCACATCAGTATGCAGGTACACCTCGGTGGTTTTGATTGACGCATGTCCAAGGTTCTCCTGCACCACGCGGAGATTCCTTGATCTCCGGTAGAGCTCGCTGGCATAACTGTGCCTTATCTTATGAGGGGTTATTCCTGGTGGTGCATATTTTTTAAAGATAAGCTGGACGGTTCTCGTAGATATATGATTGCCTCCCTGCCCAGAAAAAAGAGGACCTGAAAGTCTGTCCCCGGTAAGGTCTGCTATCTCTTCCAGCGTCTCTTCATCAACAAAGACCATCCTGACTTTTCCTCCTTTTCCAACTACTCTTATCATCTGGTCATCAAAATCCACGTCCTCAACATTCATGGTGCA
>JAAYPD010000168.1 GCA_012520015.1 Methanomicrobiales archaeon | reverse complement strand
TGGCAGCTCTTGTCCATGCGGTTCATGCATCTGGTTACTGCGTCGGTGACTTAAGAGAAAACAATGTCTTCATCAGCGACACCGGAGAGATCTGTCTTATTGACACAGACTCTTTCCAGATAACCGATCCATCATCCACAAGGACATGGTTCTGCCGGGTTGGAACCGGGGAATATCTCCCGCCTGAACTGCTGGACAGTTCATTTGAAAAGCAGGATATTGACCGGCTTTTTGCTGACAGATTTGCACTTGCAGTCCTTATATTCAGGTTCCTGATGCAGGGGGCCCATCCGTACCAGGGAAGAGGACCGCTGGTTGAAGATGCACCTACTACCACGGACAAGATTATCAGGGGTTATTTTGCATATGAAGGAAAGATACCTGGCCTTAGTCCCCCTGACTATGCGCCTTCATATGCAAGAATCCCGTCCTCTGTAAGGTCACTCTTTCACGAGGCATTTGTAACAGGCCATCAGCACCCAAAGGCACGTCCTGAACCTGTCCGGTGGGCCAGGGCTCTTGGCTCAGGATATGAAGAGAGGATCAGCTCCATAAAGCCCGTCAAGTCTTACATTGACACAGGAACAAAGGATGAGATAAAGAAAAGACAAGAAAAAGTTATCGTTCCTGAATATGTCGATGATGATGGAAACCCCTTATATCCGGGAGAGATACTTGTCCGCATAACGCATGGTCAGATCAGGAGAACTACACGACCTGGTTTTGCTCTTTTAACCGGGGCAGAAAGCTTTGCCCCTTTTACCATAAAGAAGACGTACGAACTTCCACCATCTGTTATTGTCCCGGAGAAGATGGTCTTTAAGATTCAAAGCCATGAGAAGAAGGTTCATTACCTGATCCCATCTACAGACTTTTCCAGGTACGTTCACTGGCACCAGGCCGCAGACCCAGAGAGCCGCAGGACATGGATAAGCGGGAAATTCTCTTTCAGACACCGGGTTGCGGCATGCAGAAATCTCCTGTCAGCCCTGATTTCCATCACCCGTGCAGGATTATACCCTTTCAGCCTCTCGTCCAGATCAGTATTTACAGGCCCGGACAGCTCGGTAAGGATTATTGCGGTTTCACGAGATAATGCCCGGACAGATGAAGAGGCTACCTTAACCCTCTTATCCGATGTCAGGACCCTTTTATGCATGATGCTGATGGACGGATGCCATCCAGGGCAGGTTGCAGGCAGGGTTGTGGGGTCAGGTCCTGGATATGTCCCATCACCAGACTGTATTCCCTTCCCCGTGCGCAAGATCTTTTCAGAAACGCCTGGTTTGAACCCATCACTTGAAAAGGTGCTCTATGACTGGTTTGTCAGTGCAGAACATGCCTTCAATTCACTCATCTCATGCCTGATAAATCCTGATCACTGGTATTGTATTTATCCTGGAATCTGCCCGTTTTGTCACCCGGACTACTATTCACGTCTACTTAAGGGTCAGGTATCCGTTCCTCCCTGTCTGCAAGTCAGGGTGCTGCTTTTCCTGTCAGCTCCTGTGCACACCGTCAGGTACCTGAAACGAAGGCGGTTACAGAAGGAAACAAAAAGGATTCCTGTTATTCCTCTCTCTCATTGCACCAAAAGACCTGTATTAATTTCAGGCAGGCAAATACATGCACTTGCAGCCTGGAGCTGCAATGTAGCCTTTTTACCGGTGCATTATAAAAGCAGCCTTCCCGCCTGCATCCCCAGGATGACAACCGCCCTGGTCTTCATCCCTCCGGTGCTTTCACTTGAAGAGATGATACTGAAAACTTTTGATCTATCCTTTATTGATGAGATGCGGTGGGTATCCTCCCTGGAGCAGATGAAGGGGAAATTGTTCCCAAGGCTTGTACGTATAAAAAGGGTCAGGCGTTGTTATGTGAGAAAAACAATATCAGTCATGATCCTGCCAGGACTGTTTGAACCGCCTGAAAGGCCGGTATCATCAAAACAGAAGAAACAAAGGAAGCGAAAAGCAAAAGGGAGCTTATCGAAGAAATTGTCTGAGTTCATCGAGGAACTTTTTGGATGAAAAATATTTGTTATTGACGGAGAAAAAAAATCCGGTCTATTCTTCATAAGGGCTGTTATTTTCCGGGAAGATTCTTCCTCCGGTCTCAACATGTATCGGGGAAGGAATATGCCTGAGATAAGCGATAAACCCGTCAACATCCAATCCTCCATTTGCGATGATGGTTCCTTCTTTCATGACTGAATACCCGTCACCTCCTGATGCAAGGAAATCAATGGTTGCAATCGAGTACAGTTCGTCGTCTCCGACCTCTTTGCCATCAAATGTGATGCTGGTCACACGGGAGGAAGGTTCACGGGAGCTGTCATAGGAGTATGAGAACCCGGATATCTGCAGGTAATGGTCGGGTTTTATAGTCCTGGTCCACTGCTCATTCAGAAGATCCCTTAGCTGTTTTCCTGTCATCTGCACGGTGTTTATCTGTCCATGAAATGGCATGACTGAGTAGACATCGCCGGTGGTGATCTCTCCTGCATCAATGTCTGCCCTGAGCGCACCGATATTTATTATACTCATGTCTGCATCCATGTGCCATCTGAGCGCATCAGTCACAATATTGTAGAGGAGCGATTCTCCGTTGATATCCAGGGTTCTTGTCAGTGGGATATCAGTTGTCGTGATAATCTCATTGATGAGCGGCTCGACAACGGTGTTGACGGCATCCAGCAACTCCTGCGCGTTCTCATCAGGTGTCAGCCCTGGACCCAGGTCTGCATATGCAATTATTATCGTCGCATTTTTGCTGGTTACATCCTTTGTTACAGGGTCCAGTTCAAGATAAACATCTGAATATGCGGAGCTGTATGAATATGCCTGGGTGACAAGGGTCGGTTTTCCCCCG
>JAAYPD010000167.1 GCA_012520015.1 Methanomicrobiales archaeon | reverse complement strand
CGAAGGATCCATGAGATAGTATCAGCATTGAACCTTAAAAAATTCGACTGGAAAAGTAGCTTTAAGGAAAAACCCCTACCCCTTTATTTCCACTGGAGATAGGTGAACTCTTTCCTACCTGATTATTGGAGAACCTAATAAAATTCTGATAATTATTAAATTTTTCTTAATTTTTGTTATTACTGTAATATTTATAATACTTCATAATAAAAACAAAATGTTTTTATGTATACAGGTAGACCTTTACAAACGAGAGTCAAAAAATTTTTTAAAATAAAATACATTATGCAAGAGTCAGTAGCACCACTCCAGTGGAAATAAAGGGGTGGGGGTTTCCATGTAAGATCAGGTATACTCCATTAGTATTATTGGAGTATCCATCGTACAATTAGAAAGACTACCTGTTACATGACACAAAATACAAACGATAATCCAGGACTTTTCGATAAATTCCTCTCTGAAAATCGGATTTTCCGGGATCGTGAGGTGCTACGCCACTCTTACCGGCCACACATTCTTCCTCACCGAAAACCACAGATTGATCAGATTGCTGCAATCCTGGCTCCTGCCCTGCAGACAGAGACTCCTTCAAATATCCTGATTTATGGAAAAACCGGAACTGGAAAGACTGCATCAGTCCGGTATGTTGGATCAGAACTTGAATCAGTCAGCACAAGAAGGGGAACTACCTGCAGGGTAATTCACCTGAATTGTGAAGTCATTGATACCCAGTACCGGGTCTTAGCCCAGATCTCCAAGCAGATACTGGGGGAAGATGAGTTTGCAAGCGACAAGACAAGGCCGCATATACCTATGACAGGCTGGCCCACAGACCAAGTATATAGTGAACTTAAAAACCAGATAGATCAAAGTTCAGGTGTCTTCATCATAATACTTGACGAAATTGATAAACTGGTCAAAAAAAGTGGTGATGATACCCTTTACAATCTCACAAGGATCAATACAGATCTGAACCGATCCAAAGTGTCGATAATTGGAATCTCCAATGACCTGGCATTTAAAAATTTCCTTGATCCCCGTGTATTGTCCTCACTCTCAGAAGAGGAACTTGTCTTTCCTCCTTATAATGCCCCGCAGCTCTGTGATATCCTGCAGCAGCGTGCAGTCATAGGATTTGCAGAAGGCGCCCTGGAAGACGAGGTAATTCCTCTCTGCTCTGCTCTTGCTGCCCAGGAACATGGAGATGCAAGGCGAGCCCTTGATCTTCTCAGGATATCAGGGGAGCTGGCAGACCGGGAGAATGGATCAAAGGTTACTGTTGAACATGTAAAGAAAGCCCAGGCAAAGATTGAGACAGACAGCATGGTGGAGTGTATCAGGACCCTTCCGACTCAGAGCAAGATCGTCCTGTACTGCATGCTTCTTTTGGACAGGGTCGGCCAGCACATCTTTATTTCTGGTGATGTAACAAGAATATATAAAGAGCTCACCCCCCTGCTTGAGATTGATGTCCTTACTGCAAGGAGAATATCAGATCTTATTTCAGAACTCAACATGCTTGGAGTCATCAATACAAGACTTGTGAACCGTGGTCGTCATGGAAGAACAAAAGAGATGTGGTTTGATACAAATACGGAGAAGATCTGGGAAGTGATCATGGAAGAATCAGATGGGCGGCTTGCACATGTAGATGAACAAATTGTGACCCAGATAATACGTTAAATCCTGAAAAAGGCTGAATATAATGGATGATATTGACCGTTCTTTACTCTCTCTTCTTGAAGAGGACTGCTCAACATCTCTACATGACCTTGCAGTAATGCTTGGATGCAGTGATGAAGAAGTAGAAAAACGAAAAGCAAATCTTGAGAAAGATGGAATAATCCGTCGGTATTCCGCGGTGATTAACTGGGAACAGGTGGATAAAGGGTCAGTATATGCAATTATTGAACTGAAAGTAGCTCCTGAGCGTGATCATGGATTTGACAGGATTGCAGCACGCATCTCCAGGTTTGCAAATGTCCGTGACCTCCGGCTCCGGACCGGAACCCATGACCTGCAGCTGCTGGTAAAAGGCAAAAGTATGCAGGAGATTGCAAGGTTTGTTGCTGAACATATCGCTCCGATGGAGCGGATAAGAGAGACTGCAACGCATATTATCATGAAGACATACAAGGAAAACGGGGTGCTCTATGTTGAGCGTGAAGACGGACAACGCCTGCCATTCTCGTTCTGATAACAAAAAACGGGATTTCATCTCTGATCGGACAAAAGCTATTCCTCCCTCCGGAATAAGGCGCTTTTTTGATCTTGCAGGACAGATGGAGGATGTCATCTCCCTTGGAGTTGGAGAGCCGGATTATTCAACCCCATGGCATATCTGTGATGCTGCTATCTCTTCTATTGAACAGGGTCATACGGCATATACCTCAAATACCGGCATGGAACCTTTGAGAAGAGAACTTGCCGGCTTCATACAGGATCAGTACCATGTTGAGTATGATCCGGCATCTGAGATGATCATCACGACCGGTGTATCTGAAGGACTTGATATCGTTATTCGTGCGGTTACAGATCCGGGGGATGAAGTGCTGGTCATTGACCCTTCTTATGTCAGTTATTCCCCATGTGTGACCATGGCGGGGGGAGTCCCGGTACCTGTCCCATGCACTGAAAAGGACCGTTTCCGACTCTCTCCTGATGTGCTGATGGAGCATATTACTCCAAGGTCAAAGGTCTTAATCCTGAACTTTCCAAATAATCCGACCGGGGGCGTCATGAGGCATGAGGATCTGAAGGCCATTGCAGATGTTGTGATCGATCATGATCTTTTAATCCTGTCAGACGAGGTCTATGCCGAACTGACCTATGAGGGCCATCATACCGCGACCGCTTCAATTGAAGGGCTGTGGGACCGGACTGTCACCCTTTCAGGATTTTCAAAAGCATTTGCAATGACCGGGTGGAGACTTGGGTACATCTGCGCACCACCTGACATCACCGCCGCCACCTTGAAGATTCACCAGTACGTGATGCTTTCAGCCCCGACCATGAGCCAGTACGCCGCCCTTGAAGCTTTGAAAAACGGAAAGGAAGCGATGCAGGAGATGGTTAGGGAGTACCACCTCAGGAGAAATCTCTTTGTGGACGGGCTAAACCGTATAGGACTTCCCTGTCATGTTCCTGAAGGTGCGTTTTACGCCTTCCCATCCGTTAAAGGGACCGGACTTACCGACTTTGAATTTGCCGAACGCCTGATTACAGAAGCAGGAGTGGCCGTGGTCCCGGGTAATGTGTTTGGCAACAGCGGTATCGGGCATGTCAGGTGCTCATATGCCGTGTCAAGACAGGAACTGACCGAGGCTGTCAGAAGGATGGATGAGTTTATCAGGTCCTTGCCCTGAACTTTGAAGAATAATTACGGACTAATTTTTTTTTCTTTTTTAGCCCCAAGGATCCTTGCTGCAAGGTGAGCAGCATTCTCACCATTATCAATACCCACACAGGCTACAGGAACTCCCTTTGGCATCTGGACAATGGAGAGCAGTGCATCCAGGCCTCCCATGAGCTTTCCTGATACCGGAACACCTATGACCGGTCTCTTTGTTTTTGATGCAACAACACCAGGAAGAGCAGCTGCAAGTCCTGCGATGCATATGAAAATTTCTGCATCAGACATGGCAATGTATTCATCCAGCCTGTCCGGGTCACGGTGTGCTGAAATAACCTGGTAATCATAACTTATTTCATAACCTTTCAGAACTTCAGAGGCTTTTTTCGCGATATCTTCATCAGATGATGAACCACAGATGATACTTACTTGTGGCATGGTTCCTCCACGAATATAATCAGTCTGGAGGTAAAATACTATACTCGATTTTTATGGAAGATGAGTTGCTCCTTATGCTTCCGGGCCCGGTTCCACTGCCGGAACGGGTTCGTGCAGTCATGGCCCGGCAGGCTATCAATCACCGGGGGGCAGAATTTGGCAATGCATATGCAGATATTGCCCGTGTTCTGAAAGTCCTGTTTGGAACTAAAAATGATCCGCTTGTTATTTCAGGTTCAGGGACCGCCGGAATG
>JAAYPD010000166.1 GCA_012520015.1 Methanomicrobiales archaeon | reverse complement strand
TGACATCCTTTAAAGCAGGTTTTGAAGAGACATAGGCGATTGAACAGATATTTTTAATCTTCTGCTTTAACTCGCCACCAATCTCACGAATATTTTTAATCCCTCTTGGCTTGAGCATGAAATCATCCGCGCCAAGGGCTATTGCCCGCTTGGTCATCTCAGCCCCTTCAGATGTCAGGGAGCTCAGCACAAGAGTTTTTGGAAATTTCGCGATCGTATTTTTACGTTCAAGCATTGAAAGCCCGTCAAGCCTGGGCATCTCAATATCGAGGGTGATAAGATCCGGCTTTAACTCCCTGATCTTTTCCAGCGCTTCAAGACCATCAGATGCGACACCTACTATCTGTATACCAGGATCATCTGAAAGCATGTCCTGTACTACAGTCCTGATAAAGAGTGAATCGTCGATGACGAGAACCCTGATCATGTATTAAGCACCAAGGACATTCCCAATTTCTTCCAGAACCTTTGGAGCCTGGAACGGCTTTACAATGTAACCCCTCGCACCGCTTTTTATAGCAAGTTTAACCATCTGTTCCTGACCCACTGCAGTGCACATGATGACCTTTGCATTTGTATCCAGTGCCTTGATGGCCTTTAATGCCTCAATACCATTCATTTTTGGCATTACAACATCCATCGTAACAAGGTCAGGTTTCAGTTCTTTATACTTGGTAACGCCAATATCACCATCTTCAGCTTCGCCGACGATCTCGTGCCCTCCGGAGCTGAGTATGTTCTTTAGCAAAGTTCGCATAAACAATGTATCATCGACAATCAGGATTCTTCCCATGGATAGACGGATCCTCCTATGAATTAAATAAACGACATTTGTTGGTAAAAGGGTTGTGGAATGAATGGTCTTATGAGGGTGGTTTTAGTGCATCGGTTATATACCTGACACCTTTAGGAGTCAGCTGAACTTCCTTTCTGACCATCACTACATCTACAAGTTTTAATTTTAAAAGAGTTTCGTAAATTGCGTTCAACTCTTCTGGCGGGAGGTTTAACATATTTTCGATGGACTTTGTATCCATTCCGCTGTAGATGAGCATGGCAACCTGGGCAGCCTGGGCATCCAGCTGATCAAGCTCAGACCCCTTCATGTCCATCTCCTTGGTCGCGTCACGAAGGAAGTTGTACAAAACCTGCAGGGTTGAGAGCGGACAAAGAATAAAGCTGGTCACCACTTCTCCACTCTCGAGGTGATCTATCTTAATCACATCAAGTTTCTTCTTCTGAAGTTCACGTTTTGTCAGCTCAAGACTTGCCACTTCCTTTAGAGGCACGCTGATCTGCTTCTCCTGGCTTACAAACCAGATACCGGTCTTCAGGACTGAGATCGCACCTTTCTCCCACTTGGCATCAGTGACCAGAACCCCCCCCCTGATTGCCGGAGACATGAAATGAGCCATGATCCTGTATGCATTGGCGGCCATGATGACCTTCTTGGTCAGGATTGCAAGGACCTTCTCAACCGATGCTATCTTGTACTGGCGCTCAGTCTTATCCGGCATTGTTGCAACCAGAATTATAACCTGGCCGCGTTTTTGTAAGTCAATAATACTCCGGTAGCTTACTGTAACATTCCACGGATCTTTGAGAATGATACCATCATTTCCGATATCGATTCGTGACGTAACCCATGACCCGTCTTTTTCCAGTTTTGCCGGAACTTCTGCCATACTTTCCTTCCGATTTTTTATTGTATTTATCTTCTTTTTATACTTCTTGCGATGATATCCATAATCTCCTGAAGTTCTTCTGCAAGTTCCTCTGCAGTCACATGAATATCTTTCAAATCACGCAGGAGAACATCATCATCCCGTTTCTTTAAATCTTCAATGTCAGCCTTAAGTGAAGCAATTAGGTCATCATCGCCCCCACCTTTTACCTGGCTTAATTCAAATTGCTCTTCCCCACCAGAGTCTTCGTCCTCCTGCCCATACATGTATGGTGCATCTTCAGATGAACTGTAGGTAGAGAGATCAGATGAACTGATCGTATCTCCCCCTTCAAGATTAGAGATAACATCACCCCCGGAGTCTGAACCGATGTCTATGGTACTAGAGTAGATGGCATCAATTTCGTCAGGTCCCTGATCGTCATCAAGGATGATCTCCTCCTCTTCATCTTCGGTAGCGATGTCCATCTTTTTTACATCTGATTCAGATGGAATATCTGGCATTACATCTTCATCCCCATAAGGTGTCCTGATATTATCAAACTCAGGGTTTACCGAGTCCAGTTCGGCGTCAATATCAAGGCTGTCATCAAGATCCAGGCCATCAAGAAGATCAGCATCAAACACAGCATCATCTGTTTTAATATCATCTGAAGAGGTTACGCTCTCTTCAATCCCTTCTTCTGCCCCTGCGGATTTACCTGGCTTTTGAGAGGATTCCTTCTCCGGCTTCCCTTTCTTTACGTCCCGCCCCTTTTTCTTCTCGCCCTTGGATCTCTCCGGCAAGGAAGGAAGTTTGATAGAGGGAAATGAGATTGATGGAACCTTAATTTTATCAGACAATGATGAGAACAGGCCTTCACCTTTAACCTTCTCTTTTCCTTTATCTTTGGGAAGTTTTTCCTTTTTGGGTTTTTTAGGACGGCTTTTCAACCATAACCTCAGGTCACGGATTAATTCGGAAAGGATGAGAGTGCCGGTAATGATAAGCAGGACGATTGCAATTCCAATAACAGCCATCATCAGGTATAGGACAGGAATATCAAAGATCAGGAGAACTGAACCCCCAAGAACAATTGTTACAAAGATAACCAGCCGCCGGGTAGAGTCTGAGAGTTCAACCATCGATTATACACCTTCAAAGACGGGAATCATAAAGAATATTCCGATTATGATTGGAGCTACTATGTAAAGGAGCCCGGATACAGAACAGATAAGACTTGTATAAAAATATATTAATGCATTATCCCCTCCTGACACTATCTTCCCTGCAAGAACATTTGAGACAGTGAGCATAGTGATGATGATAATTACATATAATCCGATGGCATCTTTGTCAAAATTCGAGAAGACAAACATACTTCCTCCCATTGCTCCGGCAATAGAAGCGCCCTGGCCTGAAGTTAAAGCAGCTCCAGCCTCACCAAGTGAAGCCATTTTTTCCGCAATGGCATCAGCCATTACAACCAGGATATGATATAGAAATAGAAAAATTGCAACCATCATGGCATGCATCGGAACAAGAAGAGTCATAAAACCCATAGAGATAGTATGCCTGTGATCTCTGAGAAGAACCTGATCAAGCATGGATGAACTTACAATCAGGCCCACCGTGTCAGCCTTACCACCAAGCTTGAGCGCATCACGATAGATATTCAGATACTTATAAATCAGGTAGCTGCCCCCGTCATTGATAAACCTCTGCCAGGTTCTGTCTTCATCCAGCCCAAGGTTTAACTTTGAGAATACTGCATTTATCAATGGTTCGAGATAAGGCAGGGATTTTTTATCGATATCCTGTATTGCCGGGGCAATAGTGGTTCCTTTACCACCCTGAACCGCACCAACACCTTTAATAAATGTGGGAAATTCAGAGTCGCGAAGGGTGATATTTCCGTCATCTATGTATGCTATTACCCCAAGAGGGAAAAGCAGCATCCCGATAAGCATCAGAACGAGGCCGAAATTCATCCCAAGCAGGACAAGCAGGATAACAATAATACCAAGAATTGGGACCACCTTCTTTTCCATCCGGTGTATCATATTCTGCTCAGGTGATCCCTGGAGAAGGCGGTGCGTCTTTGGATCAGCAGGAACTGCCTTATACATAGTAATTATGCCGATTACTGATATCAGGGCAATAATCAGATAAGATGTCATAAGAGTTCCCTGGATATCATCGGGTGCATAAATTGCAATGGAAACCATGATGATGATCCCCACAAGTGCACCGGAAAAGAGCATTGAGATGTATGCATCACCCCATTTCTTCAGCATCTCAATACCCTGATCATAGGTGGACTTGTAGATATTCCTGATGGTTTCAAGTTCCCTTGTCAGGTAATCAGAATCAGGAACACCAGACTCTATGGCATTGGCATACCGGTTCACCATCGAAAAAAGCATCTCATTCTCTATCTTCTTTGCAACATTGGCAAGAGCTTCAACATAGCTGTATCCCCATCGTTTCACAAGAAGATCTGCACGCCTGATATATTTTGTTGAAACATATTCTGAACGTGCACCAGTATATGAAAAGATCTCAGGACGGGATGCATCAGCGGTAATTATTGCTGCCATGTAAGTGAGCATGAAAAGAAGGTCTGAACCCATGTACTTGTCTTCTATGAAAAATTTGTAAAGTTTTGCGTAGATTGTACCGTACAAATCCTCAAAAGGTAATTTTCCCTGGTTGGATGCACGTAATTTATCAAAAAACTTATCGAATACCATGGAATCAGATATCAATTGCAAGCAGACCCTGTTTTTTCAATTTTGTGATCATGTTAAACAGTTCAATGAAGTCGGTATATCCGGCCTTATGAAGTCTCTCGAGGATTTTTGCCCTTTTATCGACTTCCATGTAAATCTGTGCTTTCTTGTGCTCAGGAATACCAAGCATGGTGGCTATCTTGTTTTCCAGAAGAAAACTTGAACCTTTACCGGTAAATTCATGTGTATCTGTAACAGGGTCCCAGGTAAATACTTCAACAAATGAAAAACCTCCACTTGAAGGATCATATCCAACCAGTTCAGATACATTCAGCTGACGTCTGACCATCGCTCCATCAGGACGCCTGACCGCACTCTGGATCACCACGAGGTTTAAGTTATCAATAAAGGTCTTTGGGATAAGAATGGGATCACCGGTAAGGCGCTGGATCAGCTTCTCGACTGTTGCCGCGTGAAATGTGCTCATGACCGGGTGGCCTGTCTGCATGGCACCAAATGCAACTGATCCTTCAACCCCACGAATCTCTCCGACCATGATCATGTTTGGACGCTGACGAAGTGCGGCACGAAGAAGGTCAAACATTGTTACGTCTCCGCCTTCACCTTCGCCTTTACCTTTACCTTTAGAGACTTCACGGGTCCAGTTCTTGTGTGGAATGATAAGTTCAGGAGTGTCTTCGATGCTGACAATCTTTGATTCGGGGGAGATGAAGGTTGTAAGCGCATTCATCGAGGTCGTTTTTCCGCTGGC
>JAAYPD010000165.1 GCA_012520015.1 Methanomicrobiales archaeon | reverse complement strand
GCAGGACACACATGGGTCATATGCACGCATGATGACCTCGGCAAGCTGCCATGGTGCTCCTTCGAGAGCCCGACTGCAGGTCGGGAAGTTCCATGTAGTTGGAACAAGAAGGGTGTACTCCTGAACTTTTCCATCCTTGACACGGGCCAGGTGGACATCACAGCCACGTGGAGCCTCGTTTGCATTCCAGCCAAGGCTGCCGTCACCTTGTGGGATCTCATCCGCAAGGACTGAACCATTGCAGTTAAGAGCGTCACAGGCTTCAACCATGGTATACAGACAGTCAGGAAGCTCCATCTGCCTTGCAATCTGCAGACCTATTGCACCCTTGCGGTCATAATTCTTGAAGATTACCTGACGGGCCCGTGGACCTACTTCCACCGGCTGACCATCGTAAAGTGGCACAGAGGTGCATGCCTGCATCTGTGGCCAGGTCTTGGTTCCAACCTTGGTGGTTCCACCTACAGGATAATCTGCATCTTCAAGGCTGACCTCCATTTCGCCCTGGAACCAGTTGTATGGTGAAACATCCGTCCACCGGTCAGGATCCCACCTGGGTTCAAAGTCAAGGCTTGAGCTTTCAAAGACCGGGTCTGCTGCCATGTAACCCTGGTCATGCCATCCGAACTTCTCCGGAATCTCAACTTCGGTCTTACCGACCGTTACAGTCCCACGGTTCTCCCAGTTCTTTAAAACTGCAATCATGAACTCCATCTGGGCGATGGCAAGTGGAAGCGCCTCCTTGGCAAGGTCGAAGATTTTCTGTTTTGCCTGGGGAGTAATATTGTAATGCATACCGCCGACACGTGGGTTGCCTGGGTGAATTGCTTCTCCACCGGCTATCTCACCGACGGTCTGGCCGACTTCACGCAGCTTCTGAATCCGTTTTGCAACGGTCCTTACAGGTTCTTCCGGACTGAACGGGTTGATCTTTGTATCTGTTCCTGGGATGTACATATCCGGCAGAGTCAGAATATTATGAAGTGAGTGGCTGTGAAGCCTGTTAGCACACTGGAGAATAGTTCTGAGAAGATATGCATCCTGCGGGATCTCACAGCCGATTGATGCCTCCATGGCACCGACGCCTGCAAGTGTGTGGGCAATTGGACAGATACCACAAACACGGGATGAGATCTTGGGTGCCTGGTGCATGGTTTTACCTACGCACAGCTTCTCAACACCTCTCACCGGAGTGATACTCAGCCAATCTCCACGCTCAATTATTCCCGCATCGTTGACTTTAAGGACGAGCTTTGAGTGTCCTTCATGTCGTGTGGTTGGGGAAACTTCTACTACTTTGGACAAGAGAATCGCCTTTGATATTTGTTTGTTCGCAATGCTGTACAACTCATATCAAGAGCCCTCAGGAGATCTGAGGGTATGACCGTACCATTGTACGACAATTGGCATTTGGCTATAAGATATATCTAATTTGCCATTTGAACGGAAATCATGTCTCGATTGTAAGCCAAAGCCAGCAAAATAATATTACGATCATGCAGTTATTCACAACCAGTATGAATAAGGACATCTTTGAAGGATAGTTTTTTTCAATAAAGTTGGAGTGAAATAATTCTTATTGTGATATAATGGACTTAAAATTCATTATAACGCGAATTACATTAATTTTTAAATCCGGGCAGTTTCCAATTGTCGTGTTACTCGATGAAACGGATAAATCTCCTGAAGCCATTTGGTATGAATCCGGTTTTTAAAAAAATGGCTAAAATCTGGAGAAATTTTGCGAAACAAAAAAAGGATATTGCTTCGCGCTCACGCATGCCCGTTAGTAAACCTGAAACGATTGATATATCCATGAAAACAGATAATTACAGGATCTTACTGCATGAGTGAAAGGCCCCGTTTTTTTGGATCCCCCACCTGCCAGGACATGCTCCGTGACATAAGGCATTACCTTGAGGATGCCAACAGCATCTTCAGACGGAAAGAGAAGCTTGACCAGGACAGAAGAGATTTTTATGCAAGGACGATGGTTCTTTTCGCACTCATAAACCGTCTGTCAGACCTGGCAAGGGAAGTCAGTCATGTCAGAGGATACATAAGACCTGATGAGCAGATGAAGAACAAGGTCTTTTTTAAAAGGCTGCATGACTATGGCGTTATCTCATGGGAGATGCGCCAGCAGATGATCGAATCGGTAAACTTTCGAAACAGAGTTTCACATCATTTCTACGAGCTCACCAGGGATGAGATTGAAAAAATTTACATGATGCTTCCGGTATACAATGAATTCATCCTTATCATGGAGCAGGAACTGACCAGAAGTGATCAGGAAAAAAAGAACCTGGTAATTATTGCAGGAACGGCACTGGTTCTGCTGGTTATCCTGCTACTCTGGCATTTTAGCTGATGTCGAAGTTTTCACCATTGATCTCGTCTTCAAGTTCGGCTATTGTTGCCTGCCTCTCAGCAAAGGCATCATGCTGGTGGATGCTCTCTTCATTGTCCTGGGCAATAGTGACGACCGAGTCCCCGGGAAGGTGGCCAAACTCAGCATGAACACGGCGTGCCATCTCCCTCACGCAATCCTCGACAAACCTGGGATTTTTGTGAGCTGAAAGAACAACATGACCCTCGTCACCTCGTTTTAATAATTCAAATATTGGCGTGGACATTGACTGCTTAAGGATCGAGATTATCTTCTCAAGTTTTACATGGCTCTCATCATCAGTCTCGATAGAGAGAAGTCCCCTTCCACGCTGGTTATGAGTGGCCATGGGCACTTCCCTGAAGAATAATTCAATCTTATCCTTTGCAATATCCAGGCCTTCCATAACTTCCCGCGCCCTCTCCTGCATAATGTTCTGGGCACAGGGACATGCCGTCATACCAGTAACTTCAGCGCCTATGCTCTTTCTGACAATAGGTTCCTTAAATGTCCGCTGTGCTATGGCACTTGCAAACACCTTTACAACCTCCTGGCAGAGCGTTCCAGTAACTGGCGTCTCTCCGGAGACCATGAACTCAGATCGCATCTGCACCTCAGTTCGATCTGCATATTCATGCTTGTCCAAAAGCCGCCGTGCAACAAGGCTGCATAGCTGTTCGATCTCCTTCACTTCTCCTTCAATAGCAGACTGTAAAACCTCGTCGATAACCTCGAAATTTCTTGAAAGGTTTGCTCCTTTCAGACTGCCAGGGAGATCAACAAAGATGTCAAAGATGGAGATGAAAATTACTGGCCTTTTGCCAGGCCTGGTTACTTCAACCAGTTTTTTCACATTCTTTACACCTACCCTTGTCAGGTTAATCCTGACATCAGGAAGGGTGGACTGCACATCAGGCAGTTCGCGGGAAAAACCCCTTTCAGATGTTTTTAGCTGAGACATTACTCCCTCGGGGAAAAATTATTGATGGTTCCAATTAGTGGGATCCGAATTATACTTAAACTTTGCAATGGAGGTTTTATTTTTCAAACCATCCGTATGAAAAACCTGCGCCACCCGGACATACAGCCGAAGGGAAGGGCGATATTTAATTGCGGTTGTGAAAGAAATTATGAACGCATGGTCGAATCATACGAGACCCTTCTGAATAAGGCATATGAGGAGGTGACAGAACCGTCAGAGGATGGGGAGCGCTGGTCATACCCTGAGCCAAAATCAATAATTGAAGGCAAAACTACCATTCTTGAGAACTTCGCAGAGATTGTGAATGCTCTACGGCGCGATCCTGATCACCTGATGAAGTACCTTCTCGGAGAACTTGGTACTGCAGGAAAAATCGACGGGTCGCGTGCAATTTTCAATGGAAAATTTGAAGATTCACTCTTCTCCCCGATGATCCGAAGTTATGTTGATGATTATGTCATATGTTCCGAATGTGGAAAACCTGACACCAGGCTTTTCAAGGATGACAGGATACTGATGCTCAAATGCGAGGCCTGCGGAAGCCACCGGCCGGTCAGGAAGAGAAAGCCTAAAGCTGAATCCGGGACTTCAGGACTGGAACAGGGTAGCATTATTGAAGTTTCAATAGAATCCACTTCCAGGCGTGGAGATGGTGTTGCAAAGGTCGGAAAATACATCGTTTATGTAGCAGGGGGCCGGCCGGGGCAGAAAGTAAAAGTTAGAATAGCAAAAATATCAGGTTCGATTATCTTTACAGAAAAACCCTGAACCTATTTTTTTATAGATCTCTCAAGTGAGGACAGAAGTTCATCACAGTTGCCAGACAGCCTCCTGCATGCGTCCAGAACCGCCTTTACAGGATCGGCCTTATTATGGGTGGTAACGGTCAGGACCGGATCTGAAAACTGGAACTCAATGACATAATTTGCAACATCCACCGCAGGATCGGTTAGGATCTCGGCTTTTAATGCATTCATGAATGTATGTCCCTGGCCGGCAAGAGAGATCCTGACCAGATCCTCACCGAGTTCGAGAACCGTAATATTCATTCCTAACTTGTTGGAGTTCAGATTAAATAAAGGTAGAGCGCGAAAACTTACTTTAATCTGAATACTTCCCCGTCCCGACCCTGGTAAGGGAGATCAAACGGGATGATATGACTCATGTGAACGATGCGAAAATCCTTCACCATCAGCTCTTTTGCAAGGATTACCGCCTCTTCATAGTTAAGGTGTTTTTCAACTTTCTTGTAGGACTGTGTGAAAAGACCATCGATAAAGAGCAGGTCAGCACCCCTTAAAAGATCCAGCGATTCACGGGGTATATGTTCATTTGTATCAGATGTATAGGCTATTTTTGTCTTCCCATCAGTCACGATAACCCCTGTTGTATAGGTATCCGGATGTTCTACCCTGATTAAGGTAACCTCAAGTCCACAGGTAAAAAACGGCGTGTAAACCCTGACTGGTCGTTTTTCCCTGATAAGGAAATGAAAGACCGGGGCGCATGACTCAAGAACCTCCGGGGCACCGTATACTGGAGGAATACTCTGAACACGGTAAAAGTCTCCAAAACCCATGAAATGATCATAATGTCCATGAGTCCAGATGACTGCATCAATCCTTGGTGACCCTGCCTGCAAAAGCTGACGCCTCATATCAGGGGTTGTGTCAATGATCAGGTTGTGATCCTGATGAGTTATCAGAAGAGATGTCCTAAGGCGTTCTATTCCAGTATTATGCGCATAAGTACAGTTTTTACAGGTGCAGCCGACATGCGGTGTTCCAGCTGCATCCCCTGAACCCAGGATCCTGATCTCCATCAGACCCAGTTCCTTGCCTTGTGCTCGTCGCGTGTTTTTATCAACATCTCCCCTTTGGTAATATCTTCCTGGGTAAGTTCTGTCCGTCCGTCTGTAAGTGCAGAAAGTATTGCCTCACGCACAAGCATCTTAAGGTCAGCTCCAGAGAACCCCTCAGTCTGCCTGGCGATACCAGATATCTCAACCCTGGTCTCAGAGTCCATAAGAAGACGACGAAGAATCATCTCCCTTGTGGAAAGGTCAGGAAGGTCAAATGGGACGACTTCATCAAACCGTCTCCATGCTGCTTCATCCAAAAGTTGTGGATGATTTGTTGCCCCGATAAGCAGAACCTTGTTTTTAATCAGGCTGATGCGATCAATATTTTTAAGCAGCGCATTAACAGCCCTCTTCATGGCACCATGATCATCTCCGACCCGGCTCTTGGCAAGGAAATCAAATTCATCAATGAAGAGAATGCATGGAGACAGCAGGCGTGCCACATCAAATATTCGGTCAATGTTCTTTGATGTCTCACCAAGGTACTGGGACGTCACCATCGAGAGCCTGACTTCAAGGATGGGCATATGCAGCACTCTTGTCAGGGCAAATGCAAGAGAGGTCTTTCCAGTCCCTGGAGGGCCGATAAAGAGGAGCTTTCCTATCTCGTATACTCGCCTGCTTTTTAGAAATTCAAGGTGTTCCAGCGCAACCTTAAGCTTGATTATCCGGCTTAACTGGTCAGCTGAGCAGATTATATCATCAATGGTCTGTTCTACTTCTTCCGGAGCACTGATGATGATGAGATCAAGTCCTGACCGAAGTTTCTCATCTTCTGCAAGCATCCTGGAGAGTCGTCGATCCAGGTAAACCCTGCTATCTTCAAATCTTGGGTTTCTCTCCCTGACTTCCTCATAACAGATACCTGATGAAGGATCCTGTTGCTGTGCATACCAGGCAATGGCCGGGTTCTTCTCTATCCTGGATCGTCCGTTATTTTTGATAAACCATGTAAGACCTGCAGGAAGTGATGTTATTCTGAGCCGGTGCCCAAATTCCTCATATAAAGTTAGAGGGTGTTTATTCAGCCTGATATGGGCATCAGGTATGCCAAGAACGCGTTGCAGGGCACTTTCTGCCACTACTACTGGTGTTCGCTCCCCATCCATGGTGTGGATACCATATACCTCGCGTGCCACTGGGGTCAGGTCATTTACATTCAGGTGGGTATGCTGATTATATATCTCGGCAGTCAGGAGCAGTTCAATCAGGTCCAGGATCTCTTCATCAAGAGTCATTTCGATAATCCCTATAATTAGTTCTCATCACAGAAGAATCACTATCATGCAGTGGTAACAATACAACCATCACCGGTTACAATCATGGTATGTTCAGCCTGTGAAACAAATGAACCGGAAACGTCAGACAAAACCGGATATGCTCTGATTATCCCATCATTAACAAGACGGGCAAGAGCCAGATCGGCTGACTTCACCTTTATGTGTCTTCTTGCAAAAGGCAGACCATTAAGTCCTTCAATATCTTTTAATATCTTTCGTGCGGCAGGAAGCCTGACCGGACGCTTTACAAGCTGACTGAAGATTTCCACCCTGCTGCCATCATGCACAAAGCCAGTCCCGGTACTTGCAAATGGTTCTATAGCGATGACCATTCCCTCTTCAAGGACTGCACCCCCGGTCCCGGGAATGTTTGGAACATTTGGCCCTTTATGGAGGCAGTACTGATCAAGACCATGTCCGGTAAGGTTTGCGACCGGTAAGAATCCCCGGCTTTTAATCTCCTGTGCAACAATGCCTCCAAGGGTTCCAATGGCAACACCTGGCTTTACAGCTTCAATTGCTGCATCCCTCGCCTTTATGGAAGCCTCACATAAGAGCGGCTGGTCCCCAAGATCAACTGTGCAGGCTGTATCGGCAATGTACCCGTCAAGGTGTACCCCGATATCCAGTTTCACAATGTCTCCATTAGCAAAGACCCTTTGATCCCCGGGGGATGGTGTATCGTGGGCTGCTGCTTCATTTAGTGAGATGTTGACCGGAAATGCGATTCCAAAACCCTCTTCAAGAATTGAGTTCTCAACAAAATCCGCAACCTCAAGTAATGAAACATCAGCCTGGATTTTCCGGGCTCCTGCCTCCAGTATCTTCTTAGCCGCCGCCCCTGCCTGCATGTACCGATCAAGTATTTCCTCTTTCATAATACCATATCCATGGAATAGTTCGTAATTCTTGAAAAACCGGAATTTTCAACAACTCCAAGGTTTTCAATCCTGACGCCACCAATATCACGGTAGTAAAGGCCGGGCTCCAGGGTGATTACATTCCCTGCTTTAAGTTCCCCGCCCAGCCCTGACAGGGAGGGGCGTTCATGAATCTCAAGGCCTACGCCATGACCAAGGCTGTGAATAAAACCCTCTGTGTCAGAAAGATATCCCAGATCAGAAAAGAAGTCACAGACCGCCTGGTAACATGCAGCCCCGGTCACCCCTTCCCTGACCATTCCCTCACTCATCAGGAGAGCCTCCTTAACAGTCTCATAAAGCTCGGTGACTTTGCCGGATGGTTCTCCACGGCTTATTGTCCTTGTCATATCTGCATAATACCCGGTCTTATTGTCACTTGGGAAGATGTCGATTACAATTGGCTCATGGGCTCTCAGCTCTCCATCTCCCCTGCAGTGGGGCATCGCAGTCTCCAGCCCGCATGCGACAATCGTATTCTTTCCTGTACAGTCGAATGCAAGCAATACCTTGTTCATCTCAAACCTGACAATATCAGAAGTCAGGGGGGCATCATTGTGCCAGAGTACACCAGACCTTACATCTGCATGCTTTACCAGGCTTATTGCCATATCCATCGCAGCTTCTGCTGCCCGCTGGGCCCTGGTTATCCACCTTATCTCTTCACGGGTTTTAATTGCGCGATGGGCAGACAGAAGGGATTCTGAGTCTACAAAAACTGTATTGTATTCTTCAAGGGCGCGGGTGAGGGCAGTTGGAAAGTCAGGGGGAACAAGGTACGGGCCATCTGAAAGCCGGTGGATCATCTCTGCCTGGATCCTCCATGGATCCTTTTCATGTTCAAAAATTTCCAGGTATCCGGCCTGTTTTCTGGTAAGAGTCCCGGCAGTTGATTCTTTCATCGCCCGCTCAGCTTCCATCTGGGGAAGGATCATGAGTGGCGAATCACCAGGTTTTTTGAGCACTGTGACCGGGTCACTGGTTACAAACCTGGTCATATGCCGCATTGCTGCATTATCTGATGATGCATGCAGGCAGTATACGGCTGCCCCGGCATTTCTTATCAGGTCATCCAGGCTGTCCATCCTATACAGGTTTTGAGTCAGACCACAAGTACTTTTACGCTAAACGAGATGTATTTACAATGGATGATGCTTCCAAAGAGCAGTTCAGGTGGCGGTTCTGGCACCTCACTGTAATTTTAAACGGGGTTATCCTGTTTTTCGCCCTTGTCCCAATTGCGTACTACCTCTTTCCAGTGGCATACAGAGTTCCAGGAGCTGTAATCAGTCTTTTCCTGGCAGTGATGCTAACGGTTGTCTTCAGAAGAAATTACTATAAAACAAAAGCCTGGCTTAGTGATCACGCCTGATGGAGGGTCTGAAACTTAGATGCTTGATAAAATCCAGGAAGATGTTAAACTTGCGTCCCGTCATATCGAGGTATTGCGGACAGTTGCACAGCAGCAGCCAATCGGTATCATCAAGTTGTCTGAATTGCTCAGTGTCCCGCAACACAGAATCAGGTATTCACTCCGGGTTCTTGAGGGGAGTGGCTACATTCGCGCATCAAGTGCAGGAGCCATGGTAACGCCGAAAGCAAAAGAGATGTTCCGGCATCTGAATGATGATATTGATGACATTATCCGGATTGTAACAAAGATGAAACAGCCCTGACAATGTCAGGCCCCTATCCATTAAATTTATTAACAGGCATATCATACGTATTAGAGCACATCTGAGCCGCCATAACTCAGTTGGTAGAGTGACTGGCTGTTAACCAGTTTGTCACAGGTTCGAGTCCTGTTGGCGGCGTCTCATTTTTGGGCCTGTAGCTTAGCGGTGGAGCGCCCGGCTCATAACCGGGCGGTCATGCGTTCGAATCGCATCAGGCCCATGACCTG
>JAAYPD010000003.1 GCA_012520015.1 Methanomicrobiales archaeon | reverse complement strand
CCAGCCAGGGGAAGAGTATAATTTCTTATCACTCCTTCCGTTTCATCTCCTGTAAATCTATTCACCAGCCAGAAGTATGGATCACTGACAAAGGAAGCCATGCATGAACCACCGGCTATCATAAGAACCAGAGCTGCTGGTTCTATCAGGAAAAAATTCCCGGATTTTACCAGGATCTGGGCTGTCGTTGCAGCTGCTACCACTCTTGACCCGGCAGCTGCCTGTATTGTAGCAGCAAGAATGAATGGCAGGAAGAGTGCGGGGACATTACCGGATACAAGAGTAAAAACCTCTTCAGGGAATGACCCTGATGCAATGACTGCTCCAAGTGCCCCGGCACCGCAGAGATCAAACATAATAAGCCCTGCATACTTAGTTCCATCGTGGACACCTTCATTGCGTGCTTCCTTCCCAACTGCTAACATGGCAACCAGCATCCCGCAAAAAAGAGCAACCGATATCATTGAGAAAAATGATAACGTGGGAATGAGAAGTCCAAGCCCTATAAGTACGAATGGTGTTAAAACCGGAGCCCATACCTTCATTCGTGAGTGATTTTGTCTTCCTGGCACTCTTACTGGTTTTATATCACTGGTCTTTCTTCTGCCAGGAAAAATGATCAGAACAAGCATGACCATTGCAACTGGAATGAGTGTAATATCCAGGCTCCAGGGGTCTGAAAATTCTGGCATTAGTGTTGCAATAACCGGAACAACTGCGGGTGAAGGATATATCAGAACAAAAGATATGACCGAAGCAATTGCGGCAATGTACAGGTAAGGGTTTGCAACTTTCTCTCCTACTGTCTGCTTAATAACAGGTGCAATAAGGACAAAGGCGGTGTTGCAACACATAAGTGGAAGAGATAAAATGAACCCTCCGACACCTGCGGTATCAACCGGATTTTTCATGACCCTGGAGATATCATCCACGATAGTATCTATGAACCCTGATTTCCTGAGCATATGGGCGATGCAGACCCCACAGAAGACCATGATTGCAAGGAGCTGGAATATTGTTGCTGCGCCGGAAGTAATCACCTGGTACAGGATCGCAGGATCATTTCCCTCCAGTATTCCATAGATAAATGATGCAGAGATAAGAGTTACAAAAGGAGAGACTTTGAACCACGCGGTTAAAATAAGGATATATAACAGGATCCCTAAAAAAATAATAAGTATGCTCATTTTCTTCTTAGATGACTATTGCTTCTTTATAGTCGGAAGTTTTCATAAAAGGAATTTTACATATTTTCATTAAAACGACAAGCTTCCTTTGGGATGTTTATGATGAAACGGGCACCTTTACCCGGTTTTCCCATTTCGGAAACTGAAATTCTGGTGATTGAGAAGATCTCCCTTACAAGAAACAGCCCGACTCCTTCTTTTACCCCTGAGTTTCGTTCAAATATTGTCTCTTTTCTATCATTTTCGATACCGGTTCCGTTATCTTCCAGGATGAGTGAGACTCCGTTATCCTTAGTTTCATAATAAAACCAGTATTTGGTGGCATGCTTACTATGCTGCTTAATATTTTCAAGCATGCAAAAAAAGGCGTCTTCAAGTAAAGCATCTGCGAAAATTTCAAGATTATCAAGTGAGATATTTCGCTCATAACCTGACATATCAAGGTGAGAGACTGCAAATATATATGCTTCATTAACACTCTGCCATTTTGGTGGATGAATTCCAAGGTTCTGGTACTGCTTTGCAACACGAAGGACGCGTTCAATTTTTTGAACAGGCGAAAGGGTCTGGTTAAGGTAAGAAAGAACCTGCTCTTCAGATGTTGTATCCATAGCAAGGGTCAAAAACCCGCGT
>JAAYPD010000164.1 GCA_012520015.1 Methanomicrobiales archaeon | reverse complement strand
CCCCCTCATATAATTCCACGGATCTTATCCCATGATAATTTTCATATCTTTCATGTATTCAGGTTTTCATCTTTAATAAATAGGAAAACGATAAAGAGATAATAAGGCTAATATTCCTGTCTATCCAGTTCTGAAGAAAACTTATATCCTAATCACTCTAAGCTCAGATAATAACAATTAATTAACCAGTATATTGAGATGGTTTTCATGAATGATTTATCCAACAGATCTGAACTAAAAATGATTTCCAGTCTTCTGATTATCAGCCTGGCAATCTTTTTTACCCCCGCATCAGCCGTCATATTCATTGAAGACGGATCTGAACTTGACGAGTCTGCACTGCTCAAATATCTGGAAGAACCTGCCCCAGCTTTTGAAGAACCAGTTGTTATCTACTTTTATGATCCTCACTGTGGCGCCTGTAGTCCTGTTCATGACTTCCTGGATTTTTACCTTGAAGAGAATCCTGAAACAATCCTTGAACAGGTCAACCTTGAAGAGGACCCCGAAGGAATGGACAGGTTCCGTAAATTTTCCAATGCATTTAACAGGGATAAGACCTTCATCCCACTGATGTTCATCGGTCCTGTTGCATTTGAAGGTACAAACGATATCATAGACCACTTTGATATGGTGTATAACTGGTACATGGCCTCTTACAAGGAAGAGGATAGTGACTGATTTTGTATAAACCGGTCAAATTTTCTTTCTTCCTCCTCTTACTTTTTTAACATTAAACCGGTTATAATAGTTCAGGTAATTTTTAACTGTTCTCTCCAGGGAAAACCGGTGAGGAACATTACCGGGAGTTTTATAATGTTACATGTGCTATCAACCAGATGAACGAGTATGAAAAAGGTAAGCGGAGCAATTCTACAAAGAGATGGTAAGACGTACGGCATAATGACAAATTCACCAGCCGGCATTGTAACCCCCCGGGACCTTGAACACATAGCTGCAGTCGGAAGGAAATTTCACATTCCGATTATGAAAATAACATCAGGACAAAGGATTATCCTTGCAGGCATAAAGGCTGAGGATGTTGAACCGGTATTCCAGGAGTTAGGGGATCTTGCTATGCCTGACCTTGGACCATGCGTGAAATTTGTCCAGGGTTGCCTTGGAACAGAAATGTGCAAATGGGGTGCACAGGATTCTATAAAGATGTCATCAAAGATCCAGGGACTTATCAATGGCAAAACATTTCCTGCAAAGGTTAAGATCGGTGTTTCCGGATGTCAGCGCTGTTGTAGTGAAAGCCAGCTCCGTGACATTGGACTTATTGGAACAACACGGGGATGGATCGTTTTATTCGGTGGAAATGGCGGCAGAAAACCGCGGATGGCCGATCCCATTGCATATAGCCTGTCGGAGGATGAGGCCTGTGACCTGGTTTTACGGCTGCTTGAATTTTACAAAAAGCATGCACAAACTGATGAAAGGACTGCCAGGTTCATGGAGCGTATTGGAATAGAAACATTAAAATCAGAACTGCTCACTATGATTCCTTACATAAGTCTGGACAAGGTGTAAACCATGATAATTACCAAACTTTCAGAGGTTGAAAAAAGCCCGAACCCACATAATGTGGATGCAAGAAAAGTCTTTGACTCTCCTCATGCAACAGTTGTAATCATCACCCTTCAGCCAGGTGAATCACTAAAAAAGCATAAGACCCCTGTTGATGTCTTCTTTTATGTCCTCGAAGGGACGGGGATAGTAGAGATAGGTGATGAACAGGCAGAGGTGACAAAAGACAGCCTTGTGGAAAGCCCGGCAAGGATCCCTCACCGGTGGATAAACGAGAGCAGTGAAGTATTCAGGGTCCTGGTTGCAAAAGTTCCAAAACCTGTTGAAGAGACCAAGTTACTCTGATCAGCCCTGCTTCTGCGATCAGGAAGTTAATCTTCGATGCAGAGTTGACCCGTATCATGACCTGCAGGGCGGGAAGAACACAGGATAACTTTTTTGCAATTGATCCGTACCAAGGCGGTCAATGAAGTTATCAAAAAAATTTATTTTTCCTATTTATAATCCGTGAATTGCAAATTCACCTGGGAAAGAGATGTTAAAAAGTTATTCCGGGAGGTAGCGGGATAACCTCATAGAATTGAACAGGACTGCCATGGTCGCTACCTGGTGACCGATTGCCCCCATAACCGGGTTAATGATCCCGTAAGCAGCGATGATGATTAGAAACATGTTCAAAAACAGGGCAAGACCAATATTTTCCATAATTGTCCGCGTTGTCTTCTTTCCCAGCTGAATAAAAGAAGGAAGTGCAGAAAGACCCTTTCCCATGAGAATAACACCTGAACTTTCCAGGGCCAGTGTATTTGCCCGGCTTCCTATTCCAACTCCAAGGTCAGCCCTAACAAGTGCAGGACCATCATTTATACCATCACCAATAAAACAGACAATCTCTCCATTCTCCTGTAGCCGTGCCACGTAAGCTTCCTTATCCTCTGGAAGCAGCCCAGAAAAAGTCATAGACCCTGGAATATTCAGTTCCTCCGCGATAGACTTGGCCACGTTCCTGTTGTCCCCCGTAAGCAAGGCAAATTTATAATCGCCTAAGCGCCTGAGTGAGGAAAAAGTCTCTTTTGTATCGGAATGCAGGACATCAGAGATGCATATCTTCCCGATATATTTGCCATTTTTAGAGAACAGAACCTCGGTCTCATTACCATCTGCAATTTCCCGTGAGGATTGAAAGTTCATCGGAAGTGACACTGAATGTTCCTCTAAAAACTCCCTTGTTCCGGCAAGCACTTTCATACCATTCCATGTATCCTCAATCCCTTTTCCTGGGATGTGACGTGCTGTTCCCACGTCTGATATATGAATACCCCTTCGGCCTGCCTCTTCAATAATGGATTTTGCAATCGGGTGGGGAGATGAACGCTCAACTGTGGCGGCAATGGTAAGAAGTTCCTCTTCTGTATACTTCTCTTCCGGATGGATGGAGGTTAACTTCATCTCACCTGATGTCAGGGTCCCGGTCTTATCAAATACGAATATAGTTATCTGTCTGCAAATCTCCAGGAATTTTCCACTTTTTATGAGAATTCCCCTTT
>JAAYPD010000163.1 GCA_012520015.1 Methanomicrobiales archaeon | reverse complement strand
CCTGCGCCAGATCTCATCCACATCTTCAGGCGGGAGAAACACCAGCCATTTTCCTGCTCTTTCGATATTTGCAGCCGATCCACTGATATAAGGCGAGTCCTGCTCAATCCACCTGGCCTGAAAAGTCCTGCTTGGAATGACACCCTCCCCTTCACGAATCATCTGGTATATCTCTTCCGGAGAATGAAAAAGCCTGATGAGTATATCAACAATTTCAGGATATAACCCGGAAAATTCGGCATAGATCTCGTCAAAGTCTTCTTTAAAATCTTCGCCGCTCTCCACGATATGCGATAGAGATTTTTTCCGGTTATGCAACTGGCTTCTGAAAAAGAACTCAAATATGGCATATGCGCTATCCGTGAGTTCATCTGTTTCAGCTGCATTCATACTCATGAATAATGCCTGACTGTAAAAAATAGGTATTGGTTATTTAAAACAGGGTGCTGTTCGGGTACAACATGGAGATGCCATGCCATGCTCTCTCTGCTGCATCCCTGTCAGTTTTCGCCTGGGCATTTAAAGAGTCCCTCATCTCCTTGTTATGCGTTCCAAGTCCGCTCTCCTTGCTCAGTTCTTCATATGATTCACTGCTGGATACCAGGTAAAAAAGCAGCCTTGAGATATTCATCGCAAACGGGTAAAACTCAGGGCTGACCTTCATCGAGACTATAGTATAATACGCAGACTGGGCATCAATTCTTTCAGAGCTGTTAAGAGTGGTATGACTAAAGCCATTTATCACCGGAGTTACCAGGTTTAAAAGTTTCTCATCGTCATAGGGCTCTGAAGGATTTACCTTTGGGGCCATGTTCATGGTCGTGGGCTCATTTGCAGCACAGCAAACCCCGCACGATGCTATCAATGCCAGAAGAAAAATTACAACCTTCCACTGTTTTCGGATCATAGATGAATCACATGATAATGTGTATCTCCATGTGAAAAACATAATCCCACTCCAGGCCACATCAGGTTCGTCTGGAAAAAACGGATGCTTTTGATAAAAAAACAGGGGTTGTTACAAGAACGATTGCAGCAGAGAGGAAAAACACCGAGCTTATTCCTGCCTGGTCCATGAACATACCACAAATAATTGGAGAGATTATCATTCCGGTACTCATTACCATGTTAATCGTTCCCATTGCTCCGCCCTGCCCTACTTCCCTGCCGGCGATCGTTACCAGGGCATACATTGCAGGCACCGATATGCCTCCACCGGCTCCCATAATAAAAGCAAACAGGATGTAAGCCCATAGTCCTTCAAAACCAGGGACAAGTGCCAGTGCGATGGCTACCATAATGCAGCCTGTAGCTATCAGCAGGTACTTATTATAGCGATCAGCAAACCCTCCGCACACTTTTTGCAGTAAAGCCGTGGAGAGGATGGATATTGATATGACAAGCCCGGTCTCTCCTGTCGAAAGATTACCTATGTGGGCCGCTATTACCGGTAGAAAAACCATAAAGGTCCCATTTGCGAAGGCATTCATCATCTGGTAAAGTATTGGTATCCGAAGACCTGGATGCACCAGGAGATGATAAAGTGGAGTCTGAACTCTTTTTCTTCCCCTGTAGTCGGGAAGAAAAAGAAAACTTGTAAGAAGTGCCACACCGGTCAGTGCAGCCATGCATATAAAAGCCATCTCCATGTTAGCAATATCTGTCATTATTCCTCCAAGAAAGGGACCAAGGCCCATGCCAAGGTAGAGAGAGCTTGTGAATGTTCCAAGGTACCTGCCTTCCATTCCTGCCGGGGCAATATCGCCGATATAGGCCATTGCTATGGGAAAGACCATGGCTGATGCAATTCCCTGAAAAAACCTGATTGCTGAGAGTTCAAGAACCGAACTGGCCGGAATATAAAGAAAGGAAAAGATCATATAGAGGAACAATCCGGTGATGATAAACTGGCGTCTTCCGCAGGTATCAGAGAATCTTCCAAAAAATGGCATGGCGATGGCCCGTGATAATGCAAATGAAGAGAATATCATCCCGATTCCAAAGCCTGAAGCTCCAAGTGTCTCTGCAAACCTGGGAAGAAGTGGTATTACTATGCCAATCCCAAGCATTGTTGAAAAGACCGCTGCATAAAGGGAGGTGAACAATAAACGGTGATCCTTGTCTGTTATCTGAACAGGATCGCTCAAAGGCATACAGTATCATTGTACTTTAATTCCATAAGAGAATCACTAAATGACCTGCTAATGTGCATGGGATCTCTTATCATCTATGAAGACTGATATCCAGGTAAGTTCAGCATTATGTCAGGCACAGACGTTTGTCATGGGTATGGAAACAGATTTCTTGGGATCCTGGTGGACCTTGATAACACCTTGTATGATTTTGGTTATGCAAAAGAGAAAGCATGCAGGGAAGTAGTCCAGGCGATAGGAGTAGGAACAGAAGACGAGCTTGTCAGGTTTTTTCTGTTCTCACCTTATGGTGTAGAAAGTCCAAAAGCCATTCAGTCATTTTTATCAGAGTATGGAATCACAGACCCTGATACTTTCATGCATGCAGTGAAGGTCTATACCAGTGCAAAGATCAATGCCATCAAGGCCTATCCTGGAGTGCCTGAAACCTTGTTAAAGATCCACATGGCCGGCCTGAAGATAGGAGCCGTAACCAATGCCAGTCAGAAGCATGCGACCGAGAGACTTATTCACATCCAGGCAGATGACTTCTTTGACTGCCTTGTAACCCCTGACAATGCAGGGATGAAAAAACCAGACCCTGCAATGTTCCTGCATGCTGCATCTCTTTTAAAGATCCAGCCACACCAGATATGTGCAGTCGGTGATAACCTGGTAAATGATATACGGCCTGCAAAAGAGGCTGGAATGTGCACCATCCATGCAGAATATGGAAACCGGCTGCCCCCTGAGTATTCGGAAGGTATAGTTCCTGATTTTTCTATCTCATCTTTCCCTGGTATTCTCCAGATACTGGGGCTGTAAACTAAAATTTTGCGAAGATTTATGTGACAGTCTTTGGAGCTACTGACTCAACCGCACGTTTCCAGTTTGTCATGTTCTTTATCGTTTGAATATGCCCGATCACTCTCCCTTCTGCATCTGATATTGGAGAAGCTTTTACCCAGACATATGTTCTATCTCCGCCATGAAAGGTCTGGATAAATGCCTCGGTGTAAAAACTGTTGCCAACCTTTGATACCTTTGGAAAGACCTGGATCAGTTCTTTTGGCGTCAGATCAAACAGGTCAACCAGTATGGGGAGGGATGGGACTGATTTATTCAGCAGATCCTGGTAATTGCGAGTTCCTATCGCCTCCCGTTTGCTATGTCCTGTAAGGGTCTCCATCGCATCATTCCAGGCTACCACCATCTGGTCACTGGAGACGATAAAGGTTGGATCACCCATCTGGTCAACGGTCCCTTCCAGCTGATTAATCATGAGTGCAAGTGACTCTTCCATTGATCTCTGGCTGGTGATGTCAAGAGCAGAGATGAGTGTGCAAAGGTGAATTCCGGAGCGATCAAATACTCGTGAAAGGTGAACCTGGACGACAAGAGGGGCACCATTCTCATCAAAGTCAGAAAAAACCCGGGTATAGTTGCCCCTTTCATTCAGTGCAGCCCTGACATCAGGCATGGTCCCGATTATCCTTGGGTAAAAGCTCAGGTTCCACTCGATGGTTCTGCCGATAAGGGTTCCTTCCGGAACACGGGAAAATATCCGCTTGTACGAGGGATTAGCGTACATTACCACGTCATCAGGCGTAATGATCGCCATGCCTTCATAGGAGTTGGCGATTGCAGTATCCTTAATCTCAAGTTCCCTGACCAGTTTAACCCAGCGGGTGACATCATACAGGTATGTGATAAAACAGACCGGATGATTGTCAGGATCATATACTCCGGAGATGGTGACAGAGAGGTTTATCTGCGTCCCATCCTTTTTAATCCCTTCTACTTCAAAGGAAAAACCTCCCTTATCCTCTGACATCAGGCTGTCTGAGAGGACTTTTGCAATTGATGTATCAAATCCGCTGACTAAATGATCAAATGACAGGCCACGAACCTCATCATGGGACTGGTATTCCCAGAGATCCAAAAATGCCCTGTTCACATAAGAGATCGAACCTTCCAGCGAAAGAAGTGCGATTGGAACGATGGAAGAGTCCATGGCATGACTTTTTATTAACAGTTCCCGTTCGGCGGTTTTTCGCTCTGTAATATCCCTGCCAACTCCCTGAAACTCCAGGATTTCTCCGCATTCATCGGTCAGCATCCTTGACACCCAGTGATACCACCTTGACCGGCCTGAAGGAAGATTAAACTCAAACTCTGACTCAAAAACAGGGGACAGGGGAGAACAGGCACGCATACTGGCAATGATCTTACTGGCCGCATCAGGTTTTATGAAGTCAAACAGGGAATGGTGGAGCGTTTCACCAAGGTTCATCTGGAAAAGCCTGCAAAAAGCTCCATTCGCAAATGACAAGGTCCCATCCATGCCGTACCTGCATATGAGTTCGGTCTGATCTTCAACAATACCGCGGTACCTGGCTTCGCTAATTCTAAGCCGCTCCTCCATCTCGGTCTCTAAAGTGACATCTTCGACTATCACAGTAAGGCCTGTCCGGCCGTCATCAAAAACTGTCTTAATGTACTTAACCTTAAAAAACCTGCGCCAGTCATACTTGTTAAAGGTTACAACTGCCGTATGCTCAAATTCTGTATCCGAGTTAAAGTAAGTATCAAAGTGGAAGGCTGACAAGATCTCTGCAGGGAGCATAAGGTATGATATCCCGGTAATCGATGTGACATCCTGGTCAAACATCCTGCAAAAACGTTCATTAACCTGAATTATCCGGCCATCATCAGCAATTACCAGGATTCCTTCCTTGGTAAAACCGAGGAGGCTGGAGATTGGAATCCGTTGTGACAGAAAAAACACTTTTGCAGCTCCCATCTGCTGCATCTCTACAATCCCTGAAATCTGCAAGCTTTCAAGGTATTTTGCAACTGAATTCCGGTTACATTTCAGACGCTGGGAAATTTCCGAGATTGTGAGCCCTCTGGGGTAAATCTTGAGCAACCCGCGGATGCGGTTCAAAAATTCCCCCTTCTCAACCATAGATCTTTTTCCAAGTTTTCTCCATAATAAATATTTGCCATGCATCCTGTCTGGAGTTAAATTCAAAATTTGAGTGATAATTTCAGGTTTTTCTTGTTTGCAATAACACCTCCAGTTTATCAAAAAAGATAAATAAAAAAATCAAACCAGAACTATTATCACATGTTCGATTAATCCAGTAATATTATTTATCAGACCCCAGACTCATCAAATTAGTTAATAAATGAAATGTGAGATATCCATGCGTCAGGTGCCTGTAAGGGGATAGAGAATTTTATTCACTCGTTTTCAAGAATACTTCGAGCTTTGAAGTTTTTGCCTTTCTATTTATTGATTACTTCCCTGAACAAAGAGTAAGATGCCAGCATAGATGGTGTATTGCTTCTATATCAGGATAAGTATAGAATTTGGCATGCAGTGCCGATATAAGATCCTTGATGTGCCTTTAAAACTTATCTTCTCCGGGTATAGCAGGCACTGGTATATATCCTGCACTGGTTAAGATAATTATATTAAGGTGCCATGGAAGAATCAGTGCTATACCAGGGAATGGCGGGGACTACTAATAATTTACAATGAGTGGAAATGAATGGAATCGAAAAATGAAAAAAGGCTTGAGATTCTTCTCATCGAAGACAATCCGAATGATGTGGAACTGTTTCTAAACGTGGTTGACTGGATAAATATGGGTGACCAGGTCAGGGTCTTTCTTGATGGACGTGAAGCGCTGGACTTCCTTCATGGAAAGGGCGATTATAAAAACGTTCCAGAGACCCTTCCTTCTGTGGTATTTGTAGACCTGAAGATGCCTCTTATCAATGGCCATGAGGTCCTGAAGGCCATTAGAAAGGATAAAAGAACAAAAACCCTTCCGGTCGTTGTATTCACCTCTTCTGACCATGAAAAAGATAT
>JAAYPD010000162.1 GCA_012520015.1 Methanomicrobiales archaeon | reverse complement strand
TCATGGAGGAAGTGCATAATGACTAAGCATTTTTTTCTTATTGCACCAGAACAAGAAAAAAATGCTTAGTCATTATGCACTTCCTCCATGATTTTCACGCATGTTCATTATGGTTTAAGTGCCATGTTCACAAAGGTATGTCAGGAAGTGTAGTCTACCTCTCACGCACCAGGGTCAGGAACCCTGAAGAGAACAATCTTGTAAAGATTGAAAACCTGTGCAGGATATCAGGTCTTGGTGAAATCATTGATAAGGAAGATCTGACTGCTGTAAAACTTCACTTTGGTGAATCTGGAAATGATACATATATAAAACCGGTTTTTGTCAGGTCTGTTGTTGATTTTATCAGAAAATTAGAAGGAAAACCGTTCCTGACCGATACCAATACAATGTACATTGGTTCCAGGCATAATGCAGCAGACCACCTTATCACCGCAATCAGGCATGGATTTGCCTATGCAGTCGTGGATTGCCCATTGATTATTGCCGACGGATTAAAAGGAAATGATTACCAGGAGGTCTCCATAGACGGGGGACATTTCAAATCCGTCAGGATTGCACGGAGCATAACTGATGCCGATGCCATGGTTGTACTAACCCATGTGAAAGGGCATGCACTTGCAGGATTTGGTGGCGCAATTAAAAACCTGGCAATGGGTTGTGCCCCTCCGGTGGGAAAGCGGGATCAGCACCAGGGTATGCAGGCAGAGGTGAACGAATCTTTGTGTGAAGGGTGCGGGTATTGTGAAACACAGTGTCCTTTTGGTGCCATACATGTTGAAGATAAGGCAGTAATTGACAGATCGATATGTTATGGGTGCTCTGCCTGCCTTCAGGTCTGCCCAAGACATGCAATATACTTTAACTGGGAGAGAGATGTCCCTCGTTTCCTTGAACGGATGGCAGAGTATTCCCTTGGAGCGGTCCTGGGGTTTAAAAGAAAGATCCTTTACATAAGTTTCCTGACTGACATCACCCCTGACTGTGACTGTGTTACCTGGAGCGATTCACCCATAGTTCCTGATATCGGATTTTTAGCATCCACCGATCCGGTTGCTATTGATACTGCAGCCCTTGACCTCATCAACCAGGAGCGGGGACTTACAGGCTCTTCCCTTCAATGCCACCATGAACCGGGGGAGGATAAATTCACCGGAGTGTGGGGTTATGTTGATGGATCCTATATCCTTGAATATGCCGAAAAGATAGGTCTTGGGACAAGGTCTTACACGCTTGTTGAGATATGACAGAAGATAGGAGAGGTTTAATTTATTTTGACAATAACTCTCTCACTTTACCATGATATGCACGTAAGATGAACCTGCCGAAATACCTTTTTTTTCTCGTATACTTCTGACCTTCATCAGATCTATTGTGTGGCCGGACGGATGACAAATGATAAATGAGGTGGAGATAGACTTTAGAGATAGAGTATGGCAATCCCCGAGTTAGATCAGATAAAAGCAGCGGAGAGGGAAGCTGCCGATCTGATCGAAGCCGCACAACGCAGAAAGACTCTTGCTATTGAAGAAGCCAGGAGAGAAGGCGATGAACTGGTTCTAATCCGGCTTTCTGAGGCAGATAACCGGTTACGTGACGAGAGAGAGCAGGCAGAAAAGCATATTACTAAAGAACATTCCCGCCTTATGGATGATGCCAGTAAAGAGGCAGAAAAGATAAGGAAGACTTCGGAGATGCAAAAAAGCGCGGCCATTCATTCTCTGGTCAGTCTTATAACCGGAGAGTAGCATGTTTTATCCGGCCAGAATGAACAGCGTGGTCATCGGGATTCATAACCGGTGGCTTATGAAGGTGACTTCTGCCCTGCATGAACAGGGAGAACTGGAAGTAATTGACCTTAAAAAGACTTCCATCGATGAGGTTCCGCGAAGCCCGCTTGAGATTCCGCGTGAAGATATCGAGAGCATAATAAAACTCCAGTTCAGGCTTGACAGGGTAATTGAGACCCTTGAACCGTTTGAGTATAAACCAGAAGGCATCAGATCAATACTCTTCCCAGAAGACAGGCTGCCTGCACCGGCCAGGTTTGACTTTTCGGATCAGGTGATTAAAGCAGCGGAAGAGGAACTTGAATCAGTCAGTGAAGTCATTTCAACCTTTGAATTCCTGAAAAAAAATCGCGAGCTGCAGCAGGTAACCAGGGAACGGATTGAAAATCTTCACCGGCTGAAACTCACCGGTATTGACCTGTCCTATCTTGCACCTGCCCCATTTACCTGGCTGGTTGCAGGCTGGATGAGTAAGGAATCCCTCCCCAGGCTTGAGGAATGGTATAGCAGGGCAGGAACAGATGAGATGTTCCTTAGCAGAACAGAGAACGGAGAGGAGATTATTGTCCTCTGCATCGGCACCCCTGCAACAAGATCCCTTCTTGAAGAACTCACTCATCATGCATGGTTCTCACGTATCTCTCTTCCAGGTACCTGGTCAGGTCAGGCAGAGGCCATGATCGAATCAGAGCAGTCATCTCTTTCCAGCCTTGCAAAGGAAGAGGAGGAGCTTACGGCCCTTCTTTCTTCAATGGCAGAAAGTCATGTGATATCGCTCAGGGCTGTAAGGGAAGAGCTGGGCATCTGGCGTGACCGGTTTGAAGTCTCACGAAACTTTGGCAGAAGCAGGGACGTGGTTTATCTGCGTGGGTGGATTCGTCAGAAAGATACTGACCGCCTTGCTGACTTACTTCGGAAAGTAACAGATGATGAGTATTTCCTCCAGGCACAACCTGCAGGGTCTGAAGATGATGTTCCGGTCAGGTACGATAACCCAGGATGGTTAAAACCATTTGAAATTCTGACCACCACATTCTCAAGACCTGGTTATAATGAGATTGACCCTACCCCGTTCTTTGCCCCTGCATATCTCATCTTCTTTGGAATGATGCTGGGCGATGCAGGGTACGGCGTAATAATTGCGCTTGTCGGATGGCTGCTATACCAGGGTCCTGGCAGGAAAGATGAGTCATTTAGGGATATGAGTTATATTCTCATCTGCTGTGGTGTGGTTGACATCATTCTTGGGACACTGCAGGGTGGATGGTTTGGAGATCTCCTCCCAAGATTTTTCAATGTCACACCCCCGTTTATCCTGATTGAACCATTAAACCAGCCGATATTGTTATTCCAGATCGCCCTGATCATAGGAACAGTCCATATCAATCTTGGTATCTTTTTAGGATTTCTGCATAATTTCAAAAACCGGCATTACAAGAGCGCCATTGCTGATCAGGGGATATGGTTTGTTCTTCAGCCGGCAGCTGCCATATTACTTGCAGAATTTTTTGGCTGGATGACCTTCTCACCCATTGTAAAAAACATTGCCATTGCCTTTGCAATAACTGGTCTTCTGATATTGTTTGTTCGGAACGGGCCTATGGGTTTTTTCAGCCTTACCGGTTTCCTGGGTGACTGGCTTTCATATGTCAGGATCCTGGCCCTTGCCCTTGCGACCGGCGGGGTTGCCATGACGATAAACATCCTGTCAGAGATGATAGCAGCAGTTCATCCGTACATGTTAATTCCGGCAATATTATTCTGCATTGCAGGCCAGTTCTTTAACCTGGCCATCCAGACACTTGGAAGTGTGATTCATGCCCTGCGACTTCATTACATTGAATTTTTTGGTAAGTTCTATTCCGGTGGAGGAAAAGAATTTGTTCCGTTTTATGAGCAACGTATGTATACAAGCGATAAGAGATGAGATGACATGACAATCGGGACCGGAGCGGTATTAATGGCGATCGGAGCCGGAATTGCTGTAGGATGTTCTGCAATTGGTTCCGGGATAGGCGTCGGGATTGTGGGCTCTGCAGCTGCAGGAGTGATATCAGAGCGATCTGACAAGTTTGGTATGGCCCTTGTATTCACAGCAATTCCTCAGACACAGGCTATTTACGGCCTTCTTATTGCGATCCTCATCCTTCAGGCAGGAGGGTTTCTTGGTGGAACAGCAGGTGATATACCAACTCCTGCAGGGCTTGTTGCGGTTGCAGCAGGGCTCGCAGTAGGTCTTGCCGGGTTTTCGGCAATAGGCCAGGGTATAGCGGCTGCATCAGGAGTATCCAATACGGCTGAAAAACCGGAGATGTTTGGAAAGGGCGTGGTATTCTCTGCGGTCTGTGAGACACAGGCTATTTACGGCCTTCTTATTGCTGTTCTCATGCTGGCCCTTACAGGCATTTTATCATCAGACTTTTCTGTTGAGATGCCTGTAGCCATAGGACTTATCGGGGCAGGACTTGCAGTAGGTCTTGCCGGGTTTTCGGCAATAGGCCAGGGGATCACCTGTTCAAGTGGAATTGCAGCAACCGCACGAAATCCGTCGGCAATCGGAAGAAGCCTTGTATTTGCTGCGATGTCTGAGACATTTGCAATCTTTGGTCTTCTTATCGCCATCCTGATCCTCTTCGGACTTGGACTCTTTAGCGGGTAGATGAATGGCTTATGTCAGTCGAAACCATAATCAACCGGATACGTGAAGAAGCTGAAAATGAGATCCAGGCCATAAGGGCTGAAGAAGCCAGAGAAGTGGCTGCGATCAGGGCCAGGGCAGAGCAGAGTGCAGAAAATGCATACAATAACCGGATGGCCGAAGGACAACGGGAGATCAGACAGCTTATCGCAAGTCGTGAATCAAGAACCAGGATAGATGCAAAAAGGATCGTAAGGCAGGCCAGGGAAGATGTGCTTAACAGGTGCTTTGATGAAGTATCTGCATATCTAAAGACAGTCCGCACAAGGGCTGAATATCCAGGATTTGTACATGCCATGCTGGAAGATTCAGCAAGGAACCTTGGACCGTCTGACATAGCCGTCATTGTTCACCCGGATGACCGGTCACTTGCTGAAAAATGTATCTCAAGGATAAACAAGGAGGGCTTCTCACTCTTCCTCTCAGACGAACAGATTAATACAGACGGAGGCGTTGTCTGCATGCGTGTCGCCGACCGGGTTGTTATTGATAATACAGTTGAAGTAAGGTTTGTTCGCCTGGAACGGGAGATGATCGTTGCTGCATCCGGTATCCTGTTTCATGGTGAACCCTGATGGATATCCCTGATCTGAACATGCTTTTTGATGCAGGCTCCCCGTACTTTACCCACCTGTCTGCGGCAATTTTGATAGTCATCCTGTTTCTTCTTTTCCTGGCTCTTCTTAGCACTGCCGGTTACTTCCCGGTTCTTCTCTCTATTACCTCTTACACTTCTGTTGTTGCCAGGTTAAAAGCAAAAGGTGTTCCATTCATCGAACCAGAACAGGTCCAGGATCTGTTACAAAGCAGCTCTGTACAGGACTGCCTGAGCAGGCTGAAATCCATGGGATACCTGACAGGGGTATCGGCAGATATCACGGCAGAGCAGGCTGAAGAGGAACTGCTTGTCACATGGTTTGAGGAAGTAGCACTTCTCCGGTCACAGGCCCCGAGTGCATCATGGCAGTTTTTTGATACGGTTCTCTTCTTCCAGGAGATATCAAAGGTCAAACGCATCATCAGGCTGATCCATGTGAACAGGGCTTTTGTCATTGCAGACAACCCGGATCTATGGCCAGCCGGTTGTTCTCCAGATCTTGCTGCAAAGCTTGGAAATGCAGGGACCATGAGTGAAGCAGTCAGGCTGCTGCAGGAGACCAGATATGGAGAGGCCCTTCTTGGTGGACTTTCTTTTTATGAGAGGGAAAATTCAATTTTTTACCTGGATCATGCCCTTGACTGTCTGGGCTTTTCAGAGCTTAAAAGCCAGATGTCGATGATCCAGGAGTTTCTTGCATCCCCTTACCGCGACTACCTTGCAGTGCTAATTGATATACAGAATATCCGGGTTTTAATTAGAGCCAAACATTCGGGATGGAACCCGGAGACTGTGCCCTTCTGCCTTGTTGACGGGGGCCAGGAACTTCCGTTGTGGAGGCTTGTACAGTTGAATGAGATGATGAGCCTGCCTGACCTTGTCAGGCAGCTGGCAGGGACAGGGTATGATCCCATCCTGTCTCCATTTATCAGGACATATCCGTCTGCTGATACTTTGCTCAATATGGATATTGCACTTGACCAGTACCTTCTGGATACAGTGTCAGGGCTTGGCCTTGTATACTATCATACCGGGGGTCCTCTTCTTTGGTACCTGGTTGCAAAAGAGTTTGAACTACGGAATATACGGATCATCCTTTCAGGCATGTATGATGGTCTTCAGGTCGATGAGATAAGCCGGATGCTTGTTACCTGCAGGGAGGAGACATGAAAGTTGCCCTGCTTGCATCACGGCGGATGGTGGTGGGATTTAATCTTGGCGGTATTCATGCCGGGTATACCTGCGAAAATGAAGAAGAAGCACTGGCCAGCCTTGAGAGATGCAGAAAAGACAGGGACATAGGAATTATCCTGGTAAGCAGCACAGTCGCTTCGATGATCCAGGACAGGATACAGGAGATGAAGAGATCGCCTGACATGATACCGGTGATATCGGTGATACCTGATGATGACGAGCCTGGACTGCCCTGTTAGGGGCTGGTGATGATGATGGTGGACAGATCAATGGAAACGAAAGAAAAAAACGACGAAAATATCACGACTGAAGAGAAAAACGGGGTCATTATTCGCGTGACCGGCCCGGTCATCGAGGCGGAAGGAATGGCCGGAAGCAGGATGTACGAGTCGGTAAGGGTTGGCAATGACGGGCTGATTGGTGAGATAATTATCCTGGAAGGAGACAGGGCCACCATTCAGGTCTATGAAGAGACTGTCGGGG
>JAAYPD010000161.1 GCA_012520015.1 Methanomicrobiales archaeon | reverse complement strand
GGGGTTACTCCTGGTGAACCAGTGGTCAGAACCTACCTTCCACTGTCCGTTGAACTGGGGCCGGGACTTGTCGGCACCATGTACGACGGTATCCAGCGGCCGCTTCAGGAGATTTTGAAAAAGACCGGTGATATGATCGAACGGGGTTCGTCGGCCCCGGCACTTGACCGGACGAAAAAATACATGTTTCACCCGCTCTCCAAGGCAGGAGATGTAGTCAGGGAAGGCGATCGTATCGGTTGTGTCCGTGAATCTGTATCGGTTAATCATTATATCCTTGTCCCTCCGGGAGTTACAGGAACCTTGCAGACCGTGGCAGAAGAAGGAGAATATGTGATCACCGACACCATCGCAGTTCTTGATACAGGCAGGGAGAAGAGAGAATTGACCATGATCCAGCGCTGGCCTGTCAGGGATCCCCGTCCTGTCCAGGAGCGCCTTGATCCGGTTGAACCTCTCCTCACCGGTCAGCGGATAATTGATACTCTTTTCCCTCTTGCCCGTGGTGGTACTGCAGCAATTCCAGGACCTTTTGGATCTGGAAAAACGGTTGTGCAGCAGCAGCTGGCAAAGTGGGTCAATGCAGACATCATCGTTTATATCGGCTGTGGTGAACGCGGAAATGAGATGGCCGATGTTCTTGAACAGTTCCCGACTCTTAAAGATCCAAGAACAGGTCATTCCCTTAGCAGCAGGATGGTCCTCATCGCAAATACAAGTAATATGCCAGTTGCTGCAAGAGAGGCTTCGGTATATACAGGTATCACCATTGCAGAATATTACCGGGACATGGGCTATCATGTTGCCCTGATGGCAGATTCCACCTCCCGCTGGGCAGAAGCGATGCGTGAGATATCAGGCAGACTTGAGGAGATGCCAGGAGAAGAAGGTTATCCTGCATACCTGAGTTCACGTCTTGCCGATTTTTACGAACGTGCAGGCAGGGTCTCACTGATCGGTTCAGGCGGACATGAAGGGTCAATCTCGGTAATAGGGGCAGTTTCCCCGCCTGGTGGCGACTTTTCTGAGCCGGTCACCCAGAACACCCTCCGCATTGTCAAGGTATTCTGGGCTCTTGACGCAGACCTCGCCTATCAGCGTCACTTTCCTGCTATCAACTGGCTCATGTCCTACTCACTTTACAGCAAAATCGCCGGGATATGGTGGGAGGAACATATTGGCCCTGACTTTATCAGGATGAAACAGGAGATGATGGAGATCCTTCAGCGTGAAAATGAACTTGAAGAGATCATTCGTCTGGTCGGTCCAGAAACCCTCCCTGAGTCAGATCGCCTGCTTCTTTTAAAAGCTGAGATCCTCAGGGAGAGCTACCTGATGCAGTACGCCTTTGATGAGTATGATACCTTCACCGGCCCAAAGAAACAATACAGGATGTTAAAAGCAATATTCACATTCTTTGAACATGCAGAACGTGCCCTTGACACAGGCGTCCAGGTGTCTGAGCTTCGCGGGCTGCCATTAATTGAGTCATTTGCCAGGATGGGAACTTCTTCCCCTGAAGAGGAAGAGGCGCTCTTTAGCTCCATCGCCCGTGATACAGAGTCGATAAAAAATGTGAGGGCAAACACATGAATGATCTAAGATTTCGGACATATACAGGAGTGTCAAAGGTTGTAGGCCCGCTTATGGTGCTGGATGGTGTCGAAGGGATAGGGTATGGTGAGATAGCAGAGATTACCCTTCCTGGAGGGGAAGTCCGTATTGGCCAGGTGCTTGAGACCACGACCACAAGGGCAATGGTCCAGGTGTTCAGGGGCACAAGGGATCTTGACACAGAACTGACACAGGTCAGGTTCAGGGGAGAGCCTATGAAGATCTCCCTGTCCTCTGATATGCTTGGCCGGACCTTTGATGGCAGTGCAAGGCCGATAGATGGCGGAGGCCCGGTTATTCCTGAATGTATACGTGATATATATGGCGCCCCTGTAAACCCATCTGCCCGTGAGCACCCGCGTGATTCCATCCAGACTGGAATCTCATCCATTGATGGGATGAATACCCTGGTAAGAGGGCAGAAACTGCCAATATTTTCAGGTGCAGGGCTTCCACACAATCTTCTTGCAGCACAGATTGCAAGACAGGCAAAGGTTACAGGCCAGGCTGAAAAATTTGCGGTGGTTTTTGCTGCGATGGGTATTACTTATGAAGAGTCGGCATTTTTCATAAGGGAGTTTGAAGAGAGCGGGGCACTGGAACGGGCGGTCCTCTTCTTAAACCTTGCAGACGATCCAGCCATTGAAAGAATAATCACACCAAGACTGGCCCTTACCACCGCAGAATTCCTGGCATTTGACAAGGGTATGCATGTTCTTGTGGTGCTTACAGATATTACCAATTATTGCGAGGCACTTAGAGAGATTGCAGCAGCAAGGGAGGAAGTTCCTGGCAGAAGAGGATACCCCGGGTACATCTACACCGACCTTGCCTCGCTGTTTGAACGGGCAGGAAGAATACGTGGACGGGAAGGGTCAATTACACAGATTCCAATCCTGACAATGCCTGATGATGATATCACCCATCCTGTCCCTGACCTTACCGGTTATATCACGGAAGGGCAGATAGTCCTCTCTCGTGATCTTCACCGGAAAGGAATCTACCCGCCTGTTGATGTGCTTCCATGCCTCTCAAGGCTCATGCAGGGAGGAATTGGTCCTGGAAGAACGAGGGCTGATCATGCAGAGGTAAAAAACCAGCTCTACTCTGCATATGCAAGGGGCATCAGGCTGAAAAGTCTTGTTGCCGTCATGGGCGAAGAAGGGCTTACCACGCTTGACAAGCTCTATATTCGCTTCTGTGATCGGTTCGAGAATGACTTTATCAGGCAGGCATCATACGAAGACCGTTCCTTTGACGATACCATCAACCTTGCATGGGATCTTCTGTCAATGCTTCCAGTATCTGAGCTCAAGCGTATCAGCACTGAGTTTATCAGAGAGTTCTATCGTGGTGAGGAGAAGGCATAATGCAAAGGGCCGTAATCGCAGGTGTTAAACCTACCAGGCTGGAGCTTATCAGGCTTTCAAGGCGTGAACTTATAGCCAGCAAAGGCAGGGACATTCTCCAGGAAAAACTTGATGCACTGGTCATCGAACATGCCAGGCTGTCAAAAGAACTGGAAGATATGGCGGTTACGATAAGAAAACAGATGCAGGGAGCCTGTGAAGCACTACAACTGGCAGGCATCATGACCGGATGGGCCAGGCTTGAAGAACTGGCTCTATCCTGTGTGAAGATACCTGAACCTGCAGTCTCTTCGTCACAGGTGATGGGCGTCCGCGTGCCTGAGCTGACAATGCCAGATATGCCAGGGCATGGGCACTTTCGGAGTCAGCGTGGTTACAGCATATCAGGAACATCAGGCCAGGTTGATGAGGCAGCCATGAGATTTGAGTCGGTCATTGAATCCCTCATCATTTATGCCTCGATTGAAGGCAAGCTGGATCGTATCTCGTTTGAGATGAACCGGACCAGAAGAAGGGTAAATGCCCTTGAACATCTTGTCATTCCAAGGCTTGTCAGAACCATGAGATATATCGAGATAAGGCTTGAGGAACGTGAACGTGAAGATCTCTTCCGTAGAAAACGGATGAAACAGAACATGGAGAGAAAGGAGAGGATTGAAGGACTGGACCAGTAATCTTGTAATATTTTTATGACCTTCTGATCACAAGCACCGGTTTTGTGGCCTGACGCGCAAGTTCGCATGAAAAACTCCCATGCAGCATCTCGGCAAAGAAACCTTTCTCCGTGGGAACTGTGCAGACAAGGGAGACATCTGTTTCCTGTGCATAGTCATTAATCCGGGTGACAAGATCTCCCTCAAGGATTCTCCACCTGATCTCTGCTCCTTTTGTTGGTACCTGCCTGCATTTTTTTTCAAGTTCATCTCCGGCCTGTTGCTTTAAACGTTCTATCTCCTGTTCAGATTCGCCCCTGGATATAACGAACGCAGCAATAATCTCCTGGACATCAGGAATTTTTGCCAGTTGTTCGACAGCAATCCAGGATTCTGTTGTAAGATCAACTGGGACAAGCACCCTTGAAAAGATAAGCGGGCAGTACTTCTGAAATTTCTCTCCTGACAATGTCTCGATGATTGGACCACGCATTATAAGCAGGTTTTTCTTCGATTCATGCAATACTTTTTGTGTAACGCTTCCAAGTCGAAGACCCTTGATGATACTTTTCCCTCTTGCTCCCATCACAATGATATCGGAGTTGTTCCTGTTTGCTGCATCATCTATCCCGGCGGCAGGAGATTCAAGCACCATAACTTCTGTTCTGACTGATGGAATTCCAAGATTTTTTAACAAGGTTGCCTCGGATTCAATCCTGGTGCGGGCAGATGATACCATGTCACTTCGAAGTGATGCAGGTTTATTAGTGCCTACAATATGAACCATTACAACCTCCATAACTCCCGGGAGATCTGCTATACAGTCCATGACACGTCTTGCATAATCTGAGAAATCGGTGGGAAACAGAATTCGCCTGAACATATATTTTAACCTCTCATTGATCGGATTCCTGCCAGATTGCCAGCCTCCCTGAACCTCTTGCCTTTTTCCTGGAACATGTGCCGGATCATTTCAAAAGAGAATGGGCTGTCCGGGGTGATGTTATCTGAAGGGGAAAATTTTGATCCTGAAGAGAATGACATACTCTTGTTATACTATTGCAACCTTACCCCGGATTTGATTGCGTATGCAGCATACCCAGAAGAGAATGACATACTCTTGTTATACTATTGCAACTGTTGATATTATCTGTTATGGGAAGGACAATTGACGTGTTCGATGTACTATCATTAAATAATTTGCGATAGTAAATGGTCACTGTCCCACATGATACGGGGTGATGGTTATGGCTGTACCAGATATGAAAAAGCTCCTCGAGCTCAAGCAGATTGCAATGAAGCGGTGCGAGGAACGGATACTCGAAGCTGCACGCCGTCCACCCTGTAAAAAGCGACGTGAAGATGATGACAGCCATGGTATGACCCGGAAGATGAAGAGCAAGTACGGCCT
>JAAYPD010000160.1 GCA_012520015.1 Methanomicrobiales archaeon | reverse complement strand
TACATTTCTCTATTTCCTTCGCTGTCAAAGGGTGCTTTTTGTGTAAAAAATCGACACAACGAAATATATGTGCTATTTAATTATTTCGATCAATCGGTTTGATATGACTCTATTTTACCAACTCAAGACCATAGAAGGAGCCTTTTTCTCCGCCGTAATCTTTGTAGCCGGAGCAACCTGGGTAACCGGATTGACAGAAATGACTGAAGTGGCAGGAGGAACCAGGGTAACTGGATCAACCGGGTCAACAAAAGCAACAGGAGTCACTGGAGTCACCGGAGAGAAATTTTGGTGATCGGAGAAGACCGGAGAGAATTTTTCTCCACCACTTTTTTGCTCCGATTCTAAAACCGGGCATAGATTATTCTCTGATTCAGACTTTTCAACCGACCGGAGAAAAACCTCAGGGGGAGATAGAGGAGAACATACCGGATCATAAGGACTCTCTGCACCCGGAAATTTTCTCCGATCAATAACTAACTCTTTAATATTATTTTTATTCTTAGAATACTCTTCAATATACTCTTCTTTGGGTGGAGAAAAATTTTCTCCACCCCCCGTTTCAGACTCTCCAGTCTCTCCGGTAACCAGATCTGTTTTACCTGAACAGGAACAAGCCTGAACATCGCCAAAAACTCCCTTATCTTCGCGACTTTCGGTAAAATTACCATTTACACCGGAAAGCCGGGTACCAGCATCAACATTACCATCTCCAGCATCACCATCTCCACCATTACCACTTCCCTTACCATCCAGGTCCTTGTCCTCTGCCAGCCAGCACCCACCTCCAGACGACCATGCCCTGTACAACATCTCATTCCAGACATACACCAGCTGAGACCTGTTCCCGGAATCCGTCATATCAGTCCGCATCAGGTAAGTTATCGCCGGACACTTTTCAAGCAGCCCGCAATGAGAACTCTTCTCACCCTTCCCACGGAGAAGTTTTCGTATAGCCTCATATGTCTTACCAGACATATCCACAAGCTCTTTCATCGTAAACTCATCCTTCCCCGTAGATCTGATCAATTCAATCAGCTTAGACTCAGATTTCGTAAGCTTTGTAATCTGACCCCCGGAGACACTATTTAATTCCAGGTAAATAAGACTTGCAAAATTGAAATCCTCTTTTGAAGCGATGACAACATCAACACCATTCCTGTTGACCCTCTGACGCTGAAACTGGAACAGAGCAGCATGAGACTTGATAAGGTCAAGAAGCATCCCAGGATTCCTTCGGTTAGAAGATGAAGTAAACCTTATCCGTTTTGCATAAGGAATTACAACATGCACCGGCTGCACCTGCCTGCAGATCTCATGACAGACCAGCACCTCTTTCCTGGTATCAGTAAAGACCTCAGGAAACTCTTCGGCACTTGCAAGTTCCCTTGCAAGCACCCTCTCATCCTGCTCAGCAGAATCGTCAATCCAGCAGGTCAGCATCCTATTCCAGACCTGCTCATCACCAGTTCCGTCCACCTTTGCAATCCACCAGACACAACGTTCAGGAATAATGCATACCTGGCCTTTCCTGTCTTTATTCACCGTCCGGTAGATGAACGGTCTCTTAAAAGACGTAGTCACCCCCTTAAGCGTCTCCTGCATCGATTCAGAGAGGGCCATATCATCAAGACAGATAGCAGTCCCAGGTTTCAGCCCTTCTGTGTAAAAGAGAGCCTTGTTAGATAACCGGCCATCAAGCCGCTCGTCTGGTGGAAGATGCTGGATCATCGTGTCAAAGATATGGCTTTTTCCCTTCCCCGACTCTCCGGTGACAAGAACATGAAGACCATTAGAGTTCAGCACCGACCTGGACGCAAAAGACATAATAAGACAGGATGAGACGACATCGTCCCCTTCATGGTCCACAGCAACCGAGTTTCTGATATATTCTATCGGATCTCCATAATGCAAAATCTCCCTTGCCTTCTCTGAAATATCCGTTTCGAGTAGCTGTGATATAGGTTTCAGGCCTGGTTCATCGATATTCCCATAATATTCAGCCTTTGCAATAGCCCTTTCCCGGGCCCATTTTTTCATCCGGTCTTCATAATTCTTCTTCGGTTTTGGCCCTTCATAACGTTCCCTAAGCTCCTGCCATCGCTGCTCTCCGCCTCCACAGGAGTTGTGATGACATCCGGCGAAAATAGCACCATTATCAAACTGAATCGCATATGCACCGTCAGAATGGGCAGATGAGAACGGGCACTGGTCAAAGAGAAAGAGCCTGCCACCGCCATATGGCTTTTCACGGAAAGATAAACCATGAGAGTTCAGCCAGTCCCCAAGATCAAGGGTATCGGTCGTTCTTTGGACTGGAGTTTTTTCCTGCTTTGGCGGAGCAGGAAGGAGAGATGCAAGTTGAACCAGCAACTCCTTTGGTACCAACATAAAACTCTCTGGTGAAGAAAGGATCCTTGACCTCCTGTGCGGCCGGTCAGCAACACTGTCCCCTTTCTTTGCCATCGTCCCATATAGTTTCCATAACTGTGCAGCCTTCCCGACCGAAGTGTCAATAGACGAGAACTCATCAGAAAAGAAAGCAGAAAGGACATTAAGACCCTGTCTGATTAGATGAACCGATTCAGGGTCATTAGGGAGATCTATCCTGTAGAGAAGGTGGGCACCGTTTCCTGAATCAGCCAGAACCGGTTCAGGCCATCCCATACCGGAGAGGAATTCCCTTATCTTTCCTGCTTTATAGAGGGCTTTGTCATGTTCCTCATCTGAAGAGGAGATACCAGACGGACGTTTTGGATCAATGTCAATCGGGAACCACCACCGTTGCAGAATATCCTCGTCGCATGTTGCTTTGTCCTCTTTTGAGAGCCGCATCTCTATCCGGTTGGCCCGCCTTGAGAACAAAACAGGGTTTATCTTATTCAGTATGACATAAATCCCGGCATATTCATTGGTAAAGTCAAGAATTTCGGCATCATGTGCCAGTTTATTGATATCTGTGTAATATCCTGACGCCATACCACCCGATTTTCGTAGAGCCCTCAGTTCCAGGACTGAACCAGGTGGGAAGAGGAGAGAGAGGGTTTTTGCTATCTCTGCCTGGCTCATTTTAATCCCTTCTTTTTGCGAAGATCCCAGACCCTGTTCCTTATCTTTGTCCTTCTTGAGTCATTCCAGATCTCATACCTTGCATTCATAATCCTGGAGATCAGGTTTCTCCGGTCCCTCTGATTAAATTTCGAGAAAAAAGGGAAGAGACCTGGATATTCCAGGATATAATTTTCGATATACCGCAATGAGACAAGGCCAGATTCTTCCCGGATACAGTTGTTCACGATATAGAGGACCTCGTCTACTGCATTGATATTCATGGAAATCCTCCTGTGATATAGATCGCACCACCGGGCAGGACCCGGTATCTCTTCCATTGATGAGATTGTAAATTCCAGACCTGCACTTCGCCTGGAAACTGCTGTTTTCTTACTATTTCTACCAGAGACTGGACCAATGAAGAGAACCTGGCTATCCCGCCATTTCTTGATGTCCGGACGACTATGCCAAGTAATCTCCCATGGTTCCATGCAATGATGTCAAATCGCCTTCCGATGCCTGATGTCCGTTCTACTGTATAGCCTGATGAAGTAAGAAGTCTGCAGGCGATATGAACGGCTATTCTGCCAACCTTGGAGAGATCATACATTTCTGCACCGCCAGGAAGAGTTGAGGTTATTTTGGGATTTTTTCCTAAGGTATGAGAAAAAAGATGATAGCACAGGACCGGGTATTCTTATCAACCCCACCAGGATAGATAAGTTTTCAGACCTGGAAAATCTGCAGGGATGCTGTATTTTTTCGGTAATGCCTTCGTTTGACTCGTGTCTGATTATATCTTCTGTTATGTTTTTCACCTGCCAGGCGGTATTTTGCCAGGCCTTCAGAGTTCTGAAAATATCCAAGATAAATCTTGCAGTTTTGAGTCGATGCCGCGACCGTAATCCTATAAACTTAGTAAAGAGATCAGGAGTTGTCAGACAGACCGGGTGTGGATTTTTCGATCTTCTCAGGCTGAATTGAAGGTAGATGCAAAATATATGGTTTTATATGGGAGAAAGTGATCTGAATGGAGCACCTCATGTATGTGATTAGGCCTCACGAATTTGTCCTATATGCCCCGAATGTTAATCGTGATTTTCTTGCGCTCTCTTCCTGGTATCATGCTTTCAGAATTTCTTCGTCATCGGTGCCGCATTGACGGTATATAAACCATAGTTTGTTGAGATGGGGAAAATAAGAGGGCGCATAAAAATTGGTATAAATGGGTATTGGAAGGACTTGGATGTAGGATAAAATGAATATTTCTGGTGGGTTTAGAAACTACGATACAACAGATGCGATTGCTTTGACCAGGAGTTACATCTCAACAATTCGAAAATAGCTTTAATGTTATTGAAGGGATTGTTTCTGCCTTCCATAATCTTCCGTGGTCACCGAATTTAAATAAGGATATATGTGAAAAGGTAATCCTCTCTTACAATCTTGCATTAACCTGAGCCGACTGAATTGTTACATAAATTGTAAGTATTCAGTGAAGTGAAGTTACTCATTATTCCCTTGACTTTTTTGGGTTCAATATCTTACAATTAGTAATTTTTCGAAATAAATGCCATCCGAAAGTTATTTCTAGTATAAGATATCTATTAGATAGGTTAAAGTGAAAAAAGTTCCTATCCAAACGGCTACAGAACTCACAATTTCAAACATAGAAGGGTTTTATATCCGAACGGTCACCCCGTTTGGAACCAGCGCCAAAGTTGATTGTCCAAAAGAACATCTTGGAAAAAGAGTGTATCTTGTAATAATCCCCAATGAGTAAAAATACAGATAGTTTTCAAACCATCTCTGATGAGAATCATTCTCTTCGAGTGCTTATCACATGTCTAATAACTCATTATTTACTCATTGAAATCGAGTTATCCAAATTACAGGCAGAAAACCTCCGTATATCACGTGAATATGAAATATATCGAGCTCGCCATCCCCAAAGGGTTGGAGTAAAACACGGTAAAGCCTATGAATTAAAGCAATTGGAAAAAGAGGAAATCGTTGATCAAAGCATCAAAACTCCTCGAAAAATAGGAGCTCAAATTGGACACACGAAACAAATCCGGAAAAAGTGTGAAAATTTCGATAAAACTGTTTTTGTTAATATTGATCACTGCCCGGATTGTGGATCTGAGGAATTAAGTCGCACCCAAGAAGTAAGGGAGAGATATGTCGAAGATATTCCCCCTCAACGTTCGTTTACAACAAGATATGTGATTGAACGCAGGTATTGTCGAAACTGCAAACGGTTAGTTGAAGGGGAAGTAACAGATGCTCTTCCTCATGCAAGAATTGGCCTCAATGCGATGTTTATTGTTGTATGGCTGAAAGTAGGATTACGCTTAACAGTATCGGCAATTCCACAAGTTCTTAAAAAGATATGTGGCCTTACACTCAGTGAAGGGGAAGTCATAAAAATCTGCGATTTAATTTCAGAGGCGCTTGGTCCTTATTACGATGAATTAATCTCGGAGGTAAGAACAGCAGATGCTAGATATATGGATGAAACCTCATGGAGAGAACAAGGTAAAACCATCTGGATGTGGGCTTTTGTGGTAAAAGGAGTGACATTATACAAAATTGCTCACTCAAGGGGGCATGAAGTGCCGCTAGAAGTTCTTGGTCCAGGCCCGAATGGAGTTGATATCCATGACAGATGGGCTCCCTATAACATACTTGCCCAAAAAACGGGAAATCGCCCTCAACAACTCTGTTGGTTTCACATATTAGGGGACACAAAAGAAATTGCCCAAATCTGCGGTGAAGAAGGGAAACAATTTCACACAGATATGAAGTGTATATTCAAAAAAGCCAAAGATTTCAATCATAATGGTACTACTGAAGATGTTGAACAATTAATAAGAGAAGTTGAAGCAGTACTCAATCGCAATTTTGTTTCGATGCGATGTAAAAAATTTGCCAATAAAATACTCAAAGAACGAGATAAATTGTTTATATTTGTGACGAATCCTGATGTAGATGGTACTAATAATCGGGCGGAACGGGCGGTTAGACCGAATGTTGTGCTACGCAAAGTTACCGGAGGCACCAAATCACCCAAGGGTACAAAAAACCTCGAAGTACTTGCATCCGCGATTCAAACTTGTCGAATGAACGGAACAGACCTGGTCGAAAAAGGGAGGGATTTGATCAGCACTTCAAGTAACTGAATACTTACCATAAATTCTATTATATCGCTCACGACCGTTTAACGTGCAGGTCTCAGGATGGATCAAAGTCAACATGATGCCTCTAATCAAGTTCATATATTAGTTATTCCCCGACGTTTCTTTAGCCATCATCCATTCTGCCCGGTTCCAGTTACCTTTCCACAATATACCTCCGAGTTATATTTCACTTATTATATATATCATGACCGCGAAAAATTATGGGCCTGACCGGAAGATGAGAAATTGAAACCGAATAGTAAACCACGGAAAATATCAAACGGAACCGGACCGTACATACTGTCACCCAAAAACGACTTTGTATTCAGACTCCTGTTTGGCGAAGAAG
>JAAYPD010000159.1 GCA_012520015.1 Methanomicrobiales archaeon | reverse complement strand
ATTATCGGGACTTTGTCGTTGGTCAGCAGTATAAAAGACTGGGAGGGAGGGACCTTACTATTGCTGAATGGATAGGCCCTTTTCACCCTGACAAGATCAGGGTTATCCCTCTTTTTGAGGACAAAGATGGCATGCTTTCTGCTGATTCTATTCTCCGCCGGTATTTCCAGGACAAGGATCTTGATTACCAGAGGGTCTTCCTGGCCAGGTCTGATCCGGCGGTAAATTATGGTCAGATAGGTGCAGTGCTTCTGAATAAGATCGCCTTGTGGCGTCTTCATCTCCTTTCAGAAGAGACAGGCGTATCTGTATATCCCATCATCGGAGCAGGTTCAGCCCCATTCAGAGGTAACTTACGACCCGATACTGTAAAAAGGGTGACAGATGAGTATGCTGGTGCATATACGTTCACCATCCAGTCAGCATTTAAATATGACGCACATCTTGAGGATGTGGCCGCTGCAATCCGTTATCTTGAAGAACGCGAGATCGACAAGGCAAGGGAAATTGATGATACCTATGCAATTCAGCTGATTGAGCGTTATGCTGCCGGATATCAAAAACAGATTCAGACCCTGGCTCCCCTGATAAACCGCGTTGCAGCACATATTCCAAGCCGCCGCAAAAGAAAATTACATGTGGGGTTATTCGGATATTCAAGGAATATGGGAGGAGTTTCACTTCCACGGGCGATAACTGTGACTGCTGCACTATATTCAATCGGAATTCCCCCGGAAGTACTGGGATTACATGCGCTGACTGACAGGGATCGCGACTTTGTCATGGAACATTACCGGTATATTGTTGATGATCTTAATGATGCATGCCGTTATCTTAACCCGGAATCTTCATTCCTGCCAGAGGAAATAAAAAAGATCCTTCCTGAATGGATTGATGTCAGTCCAAATACTGAGCATATGGCTTTGGCCAGCCAGATAGAAGAAGCGATTGGTGCATGCCAGATAGAAAGCCTGCAGGATATGATCATCAGGGCCGGGGCGGTACGAAAATTTTTAGGGTGATTCTCTTCTTTTACATCTATTTCTCATTTTAATTTTCTATTGAGTCTGAGTTTTTATTGGAATTTTCAGATCATATTAATATCCTGATATAGCACAAAAAATTGTCACAACAATAATTAAAAATTTATTAACATGTAAGAGCTAAAACAATATGAAACATGGTTGCTGACAAAAGGTTCAGCCAGTCTTCCGATAATCTATAAAGCATCCAGAAAGGAGGAAGAGAGTTCCTGTCAATTTCTACCGGTCTTATAAGAAAAGGCATCAGGAGCAGCATACCTGTTTATTATGAAAGAGCCTGTCATGAATAAAAAATCATTACTTAATATGGACAAATTAAATTATACTGTGAACTTTCAATACCTGACTTGTTTATTGATAATAATCTGCCTTACCTTTGTATTCATACCTGTTTCATTGGCAGATTTGCAGTCTGAAACTCATCCACCTCCAGTTCAGGTCGATCATTCAGAAATACAATCCGGATTTGAAATCTGCATTGTTTCTCCAGAAATGCTTGAAAATGTGAGGAACAATTATGGTTCGCAGGCCATTCCACTCAAGGTAGAACGGGGGTTGTATATTGGTGTTCTGGCGCCAGGTGTCCTGTATCTACGTGGAGATCTTAATGAAGATGAGTTCCCGTTGCATGAAATTGTTCATGAGAACTTTAAAGAAAAGATTGGGAAACATCTGATCGATATTACTTTCGGGCGTGATAATGCCAAAACAGATCTATTCCCGGAATCATCGAAGTATCTTATCTGGCTGGATGTCATGTACAACCAGGAGGATCTGAAAGTTCTCAATGAATTCATTGAACTTTTAAATGATCTATCCCAGTCAGTCCGGTTTGAAGATGAAAAGATCGCCCTCCCTTCATATCAGCCTAATTATGTACCAAATCCATATACACATTATAAGATCAGCATTGTTGGTGAAGGTTTCTTTAAGGAGAAACTGGATAAAAGAGACAGTGTCAAGGAACAGATATTAAAAGATCGTAAGGGCCGGGCAGTTGCACTTGTCAGAAAGGATCAGATGATACTTCTAAATGATCTGCTAAAAGATGAAAGAAGGTATTTCCTTGTAAAAGGACTGTTATTCAGCATGGGATTCCATGGTGAAAGTTCATCTCCGGACAGTTTTTTCAATCCGGGTAATACATGTCAGATAAATCTCTCTGACCTGGATAAAGAGGCTATCCGGCTGATGTACGGGGGAAGATTACAATCGGGACTTGATGTCGACGGGATCAGAAAAGCCCTGGGCATGGGTTATAAGGATTAACACCGGGATGGCCTGAAATAATGGTGATAATTATATGAAATGGCTTACAGTTTTAGGTGTAAGTTTTGTAATTTTCTTTTTCATATCTGCAGGATGCACATCACAGTCATCTTCAGGTGAAGAAAAGATTATTGCTGGTGTAATAAACGATGTAAAAGATAAAAAGTCAGGAAGTGTTGTAGAAGATGATTCCATTCGTAAAAATCGGAACGCCTCCCATGTAATTCCAGGAGAGGAAAAAGAAAGTTCTTCAACTTTTTCTGACAATGACCGGTATTTACATTATATTAAAATAATTTCCCCTTCTGTTCTGGAGAAACTAAAAAATGAGATTAATGCAGATGAATATCCTGTACACAATGACAATGGGGACCTGATTGGTATCGTTTCACCAGGAAAATTATATATTCGGGGCGATCTTCTCGATCTTCAGAAACAGACAGGAAAGACTGGAAAAGTATTTAGTAAAACTGATGTTGCAGAACATCTTGTTGACATTATCTTTGGAAATGATAATGCCAAGTTGCTTCTTTTCAAGTCAAATAAAGATTACCAGTTCTGGCTTGATGCATTTTACACGGTTGATGATAAGAAGTTCCTCCTTGAACTTGCATCTCATCTGAATGCCCTCTCTGATACCACGCAGTTTGAAGATGAAGAGCTGGCTCTTGGTTTCCTTAAGACCAATTATGCTGATATTCCGTATAATTTCTATAATATTAAGATCATTCCACAAAAAATGCTTGATGAGTTTAAGGATAATAGAAAGAGCGATGAACGTTTAATTAAAGATTTGGAAGGAAAATTAATTGGTATAGTCGGAAATGATCACCTGTACATGTTAGATTCATTGTCATCCGAAGACCGGCAGTATTACATGTTATATGGAATTCTGTTCAGCATGGGTCTGCATGGAACATCTTATTCAGAAAAAGATAGTTTTTTCTACCAGGTAGGTGGGATCAGAAATACTGAGTTGTCTGATTTAGATAAAGAAGCGATAAAACTGTTATATGGAGGAAGACTGAAGAACGGGATGGACATGGAAGAGGTGAAAAAGACCCTCGGATTAAAGATTTAAACCGGTTAATTAATATCATTTCTAATGGAATTCGTACGTGGTTCAATGTCCATTCCTGAGCTGCCGCATCCGAAAGAAAATTCCTCCACTCGATTTTGCTAAAAACAAGTAATATTTAAGATCGTTTCTTGAATTCGTGTTACAACTATTAGGCCCCTGTCGTGAATCCGGGATAGATGAAAATAATTATAAACTCTTTCACTCAATTTCAAATCATAGTGGGTAAGATGGTAAGAAGATGTAATAACATATATTATTTTTTATTGTTCCTGATGTTAGTTCTAATTTTTCAATGTTCTTCTGCAGCGCATGATTCAAATAAAGGGGAATATCACGCAGGAATGGGGACCGATCCACAGGTAGGATTCGCTCCACTTACAGTCAGATTTTTTGATGGCGGTTCGTATACTGTTAACCTTGGGGGGGTGTACCCGGTTGAATGGGAATGGGATCTTGGAGATGGGACATATAGGTATGAAAAGGAATTTAAGTATACATACTATGAACCAGGGACATACTGGCCAACTATGACGGTTGAATGGTCGGATGGGAATATTATGACCGTCAGAACGGCTAATGGTATCCGGGTGAAGAATCCAATAACCCAGTCAACTACCCTACCCACTCCTTCTCACACCCAAAAGCCAATATATACTCCCAAACCAGCCTCTTCTGGAGTATTTACCTATCATTCCCCTGATTTATCCGTCTCAGAATTATGGGTAATGCCTGATTCTGTACAAGCAGGCCGCGTTGTAACAGTTATCGGCAGAATTATCAATCTGCGAGGACAGGACGTCCCACAGGTTTCTGTGAGGTACTATCTCTCTCCAGATTCAAAATATGACAGGGATGATATAAAAATTGGTGAATTTTCTGTTGGTGCTGCGGTAGGATACGAGACATATGATAATCAGCTGCTTCTCATTCCAGAAGATACAATCCCTGGCTCATATTATGTCCTCATGGTTATTGATCCTGATAATATCATAGTAGAAAGTAGTAAATCCAATAATATTGCAATAAAACGCCTGGATGTTATCGGAAAACAACCTTTCCAAACAGATACAAGGGATATTGAAGACTCTTCGATGCAAGACAAAAAACCAACTCCCCGAATCACAGAAACACCAAGACCACAAATATCACCTGCTACTGCAGCAAAAACTCATACGCCTGTAATAACACCGCAAATAACATCTCCTTCTACCCTTCCGACTACTATACCTGCACAACACAAAACCCCTATGGTTACTTCTCCTGCTATCCCCGCAATAATTCCTGATACAATTCCACCTGGGAATTTTGTGATATCAGTATCTCCCTTGAAATCATCAGCATATGCCGGAGAAGATGTTGAATACTCCCTGACGATAAATGCTGCTCCATCTTTTCAGAGTTCTGTTCTCCTTAAACTGGAGGTTGACGCGATTATAACAAAGTTGAATTTTGATTTGGGACGGATAGATCCTCCGTATCCAAGGACCTTTGTTCGTAAAGTGCCCATTCCATCATATCTCCCAGGGGGTATTACAGTTACTGGTCATATTGTTGGTGAAAGTGGTGCATCCACAGCATCCACGGATGTTTATCTCACTATCCTTGGGACTGATGTGAGCCTTCCTGACAGTCTTGTCCTTTCCGGATCTGCTGCGGTACTAATTACCGTCGGCTCTCTTTTGGGTCTTTCTGCTGCCTCTCTTTCGTCGTCTCTTGCCGGATTACAGACAGAACAGGTTAGTGCTAAATCAGATTCTTCATCAGCACAGAAGCGAACTGTTTATGCCGGTCGTGTAACCGGAGTAATCTGGATGAAAGAGAGGAATTTTGTATGGACAGGAGTTCCTGACTCAAATAATAAGGATAATTATGATGAAAAGGCCGAAATGGAACTTGGATCTCGTTCCTGTTCATGTGGTCATCAACTCTCTGAAGATGCAATTTTCTGTGGATTTTGCGGGAAAAAGTTATTAAATGAGTCACCTGCTCTGTTTAGGACATGTTCCGGTTGTGGGAATCTGGTTAGTTCAGAAGCTTCTTTCTGTGGCAAATGTGGAGAAAAATTATAAAAACACCCATAAGGCTCCGCCTCATGAGTGTTTTTTGGAGGTTACCCTGCGTAACTCCTATGTGTTTTTCAAGGTACATTACTACCTGGTGATGGATTGCGATAACACGGCATTCGTCATGGTCAAACCTGGACCGTGAAGCACTAATGAGATAACCATATTTCACCATCCGGAGATCCATCATCCCATCATGTTCAGTCTGGACTTCGATGTGAATGAACGAGTTGGCGCCATTACTGGCACGCACCCTAAAGACGATATCCGGAAGGTTGCGTGAAAAACCTGGATGAGATATGCATTCAGATGATAAACGCACGATCTCTGAATCACAGGTGAGATCAATAGGGAACAAACGGGTAATGAGATCGATTATTGCCGGGCAAGGGGCGTCAAATAAAAACTTAGTAGTCTCATCGATGCTGGCACGAGAGTTATTCTTACTCACACAGATTAGTGGGAGGGAAAAACGGAATAAATTTGTGAAATGTATAAGGAAAAAGTCAGGGGGTAATATTATCTGTCTTGACCGATGCAATCAGGATTGATACGTGCAAATTAAATTTTTAGTCTCCTGATCTCATCACCAGATAGCCCGGTCGCCTTTTTGATAAATTCATCTTCCATACCTAACATGATGAGGTTCCGGGCAATATTACGGGCTTCCTCTATCTTTCCCTGTTCAATACCTCGTTCAATGCCTTGTTCCATCCCACGTTCCATCCCTTGTTCAATTCCACGTTCTATGCCTTCTTCAATCCCGATCTGATGCCATTTTCTGCTGATTTTCTGAGTCACACTCTCTATCATATTCTCCACCTTCTCCCTGCTTTCGTTATCCTGAATATATTTCTGATGCAACTGGTTATATAATTCCATTGTCGCTGAGAGAATAACATCTTTTGTCTGTTCATCCATCACTCCCTTATCTTCACATTTCCCGGAAATACCGATGATCTCTTCAACGTCATGCAATACATCCTGCACAATTGCATCAAACTCTTCCCTGTTCAGGTTCTTTTGTCGGGAGAGGGTTTCAAATCGTTTACGATACTTGACGAGGACCAGGGGGATTACAAGGTAAAGATTCATTTCGCCAAGTTCGCGGGCTGAGTATGAATACAGTTTAAAGACGGGTACAGTGTAATGGACGATTGTATCGTCAGGAAGGATGATCCTGACCTTTAACTCGTCACGGATTCGTTTGTGCTCCTCAAGGTACATTACTACCTGGTGAGGGATTTCTATAACACGGCATTCGTCGTGGTCAAACCTGGACCGTGAAGCTCCAATGAGATAACCATATTTCACCATCCGGAGATCCATCATCCCATCATGTTCAGTCTGAACTTCGATGTGAATGAACGAATCAGCGCCATTACTGTCACGCACCCGGAATACGATATCCGGAAGGCTGCGTGAAAAACCGGGATGGGATATGCATTCAGATGATAAACGCACGATCTCTGAATCGCGGTTGAGATCAATAGGGAACAAACGGGTAATGAGATCGATTATTGCCGGACCAGGGGCGTCAAATAAGAACTTTGTAGTCTCATCAATGGTCGCACGGGAGTTATTTTGACTCACACAGATTAGTGGGAGAGAAAAACGGATGAAATTTGTGAAATGTTCGCTGAAAAAGTCAGGGGGTAATATTATCTTTCTTGACCGCTGCGATGAGGATTGGTGCGTGAATATTAAATTTTTAGTCTCCTTATCTCATCACCAGACAGCCCGGTCGCCTTTTTGATAAACTCATCCTCCATACCTAACATGATGAGATTTCGGGCAATATTACGGGCTTCCTCGATTTTTCCCTGTTAAACACCTCGTTCAATGCCTTGTTCAATACCGATCCTAATCCTGATCCCCATCCTATAAATACTAATCACAGATAACAGTACAGCAGAACTATGAGCACAGCAAAACCCTTCTCTCCATTCTTTTCCTGCTCATTTCTTTCGTTTAGATAGGGGTCTGGACAAAGCCCGGGCCCCTGTAATAATCGATTATTTTTACCCAGGGTTATCTGGAGATTCATTCATGCACCATGTACAAAAGCAACAAAAACTCACCCAAGGGCAGAGACTGCCAGAAAGATCACGAACGGAGACATCATGCAATTAACCCTTAATGAGAAGCGTCTGCTTCTTGAGCTTGTGAAAAAAGAGACCACGACACCGGAGGAGATGGGAACAATCCTTGACCGGCCGGCAGATTCAGTAGTTCAGTATGGAGGCCTCTTGTCCCAGAAAGGCCTTGCAAAAGTAGAGCGAACCGTCACCACCACACTTATCCTGACCGGTGAGGGATCTCTGTACCTTAAGGAAGGACTTCCGGAACGCCAGCTTTATAACAGTTTTTCAGCATCAACATCAATTGCTGACCTGAACAGCCATCCCCATGCAAAGATAGGTCTTGGCTGGATGAAGAGACTTGGCTGGGTGAAAATTGAAGCTGGCAAAGTCGTCAAGACAGGTGATGCCGCTACATCTGCCATTGAAGCGGGTCTTAAAAATCCGGATACTGCTCCTGCCGATGTAAAAAAAGACCTTCTCAAACGTGGACTTGTCACCGAAGAAGAGTCAGTCAGGTATACCATCAGCATTACGGATGAAGGGAGAAAGCTTGCCAGTTCCGGGATCACTCTCACCGGGGAGACCGGAACGCTTACAGCCGGGCAGATAAGCTCAGGTGCATGGAAGGATCTCTCACTTCGCCGGTATGATATCACAAAACGTCCACGCCCACTATGGCCTGGAAAGATACACCCGTACCAGCGGATGATAGACGAGATGCGGCGGATCCTCCTTGACATGGGTTTTACAGAATTACATGGAAGCATAATCCAGGGAGCTTTCTGGAATTTTGATGCGCTGTTCCAGCCACAGGACCACCCGGCAAGGGAGATGCAGGACACGTTCCATCTTGCCGGAGAGCAGCCTTTACCGAAAGGATGGGAGAAAGTCCGCAACATGCACGAATCAGGAGGTGAAACTTCTTCAACCGGATGGGGAGGGAACTGGGATCCAGAAAAAGCGAAGGCGACCGTGCTTCGGACTCATACCACAAGCCTTTCCATTCAGCACCTGGCTGCACACCCTGAACCACCGGTCAAGGCTTTCTGTATCGGCCGTGTATACCGGCGGGAAGCCATCGATCCAACCCATCTTCCGGAGTTTGAACAACTTGAAGGGATAGTCATGGATACCCATGTGAACTTTCGTAACCTTCTTGGGTACCTGAAAGAGTTCTATGGGAGAATGGGATTTGAATCGGTCAGGTTCAGGCCGGGTTACTTCCCATACACAGAGCCAAGCGTTGAACCGGAGGTATTTATCGATGACCTTGGCTGGGTTGAACTTGGAGGAGCCGGGATCTTTCGCGAAGAAGTCACCTCACCCTGGGGCATCACCTGCCCTGTCCTTGCATGGGGGCTTGGCGTCTCACGTGTTGCCATGCTGAGAATGGGTCTTACCGACCTTCGTGAACTTTACTAAAGCGATATCGACTGGATAAGGAATACTCCCGTGATTCATGGAGGTCGGTGCTGATGCCCGTCGTTTCATTACCGTATAAATACCTTGAGCGCCTTTGTGGTTCTGACCGGAAGACCATAATTGACCATCTCCCCATGATCGGCTCAGATATTGAACGTATCCTTGAAGACCAGGTGGATGTTGAGTTCTTCCCCTCAAGGGTTGATCTATACTCAACCGAAGGGGTAGCTCGTGCAATGCGGGGATTTCTTGGAATAGAGACTGGAGAGGAGATCTACCAGGTAAACCCCTCATCCATCACTTTTTCAGTAGATGAAAACCTCAGGGATGTCAGGCCTTATATCGGTTCAGCGGTTATAAGGGATGTAAATCTTGATAATGAGGCGATTATCAGCCTCATGGGTGTTCAGGAGGCCCTGCACTGGGTTGTCGGCCGTGGCCGGGCAAAAGTTGCAATCGGCGTACATGACCTTGACAAGGTGACACCACCATTCCGGTATTATGGTGCCCCTGTCTCAAGGTCTTTCATTCCACTGGATTATGACCGGGAGATGACCCTTGCAGAGATAATGGAAGAACACCCTAAAGGCCGTGACTATTCCCATATCGTAAAGGACAAGCCGGTCATGCCACTTATCGAGGATGCGAATGGCAATGTCCTTTCATTCCCGCCAATTATCAACGGAGAACTTACACGGGTCACTGAATCTTCTAAAAACCTTCTACTTGACGTGACAGGGACTGATGAGCGTGCAGTCATGACAGCGCTCAGGGTGCTATGCACGACTCTTATTACAGCCGGAGGAAGATGTGAGAGCGTTGAGGTGAACGGAGTTGTTATGCCTGATCTTTCTCCTTCTCTCCGGAATATCGATGTCCCATCCTGCAACAGGCTTCTTGGAACCGGGTTTTCAGCAGAAGAGATAGCAGGTATACTGGAAAAGATGAGGTACGGTGCTGAAAAGGCTGGTGACACCACAGTCCTTGTAAGGATACCCTGCTACAGGGCCGATATCATGCACGAGTGGGATGTTTATGAAGACGTGGCAATAGGGGCAGGTTTTAGCAACCTTGACGCCAGGCTGCCGGCAACCTTCGCAACCGGACATGAACACCCGGTTAATGCACTGGCATCTGCGATCCGTGATATCTGCACCGGTTTAGGATACCTTGAGGTCATGCCATTCACCCTGTCAAACGAGGATGTGATGTATACAAGGATGCAGAGGGAACCGGACCCGGCAGCGCTTCGTGTTCTGCATCCGATCTCCGAAGAACAGACTCTTGTCAGGACTGATATTCTTCCGCTCCTCCTGGATCTTCTAAGGATAAACAAGCGGCGCGAACTTCCACAGAGGATCTTTCATACTGGAGATGTGGTCTTATCCATGCAGACTTTTCAGAAGCTTGCCCTTGCCTCAACCCACACCGGGGCAGACTTTTCAGAGGCTTTTGCAACGGCAGATGCCCTGATGAGAGAGCTTGGAATATTCTATACCACGGCGGAAAGCACCGATCCTGCATTCATCCCCGGACGTGCTGCTGACATCATGGTGGACGGAATGAAGACCGGTACATTTGGGGAGATTCATCCAGGGGTTTTAAACCGGTTTGACATTGATCAGCCTGTCTCCGGGATTGAGATAGATCTTCACCTTCTCTTTCCGGGGCAAAGGGAAACGAAATCTTAAACCCGTTTCCCGTCTCAGCATAGGACAATCACAGCCTATGCAGAAAAGATATACTATTCTGGTTACCGGCCGTGTGCAACGGGTTGGCTTTCGGGGATTTGCCAGGCTTGTTGCAAACCGGCATGGTATTTTCGGTTATGCAGAGAACCTTCCCGATGGCTCAGTAAGGATTGTTGCTGAAGGCAGGGAAGATGAACTATCCAGTTTTTGTGAGGAACTCAGGGCAGAAGAGGAGCCTCTTATATCTGTGGAATCGGTCACTATTTCAGAGTCTCCCTTTGAAGGGACATTTACTCACTTTGAACCTCACTTTGGCGATTTTCAAAAGGAGATGTTTCAAAGGTCTGAACTTGGACTTGAATACCTCAAGGAGATGATTAAACTTCAAAAGCGCAGCATGAGATTGCAGGAAGAGATGGTCTCTACTCTTCGTGACATGAAGAAAGAGTCGAAAAAACATCGCGAAGCCCTTGACCGGGTAATAGAAGCGATACATACTCAGGGGGTCGGATGATGAAAGCCAAAAAATCCACGTTTCCTGTCGTCCTGGCAAACCTGGTTCCAGGCATGGCTGCTGACATCAGGGCTCTTGAACAGATAAGTCTTCGTGAACCTTGCGAGATCATCGTGTACTTTGAAAAAGATCTTGCATATAATTCAACCTATGATAAGGATCTTGCAGAATATGGAAAACTCAGGGAACATGAACGACCCTTTATCCAGCTTCCGCTCTTCCTTGAGATTCAGCGGGAGATGAACTCTTTATTTGACGAAGCACTGAAATCTATTCCGCTTGAAGTTACAATTGTCAGGATAGAAACGACCGGGGAAAACCCACGGGTTATAGGGCTGCTGCCATTCCTTGATGAGATGGACATGTCCTAAGTTTATCTGGAGTTATTATTTCTGACAATCCTCCATCAATTTTTGACAATAAATCATATGTTGCTATATATATGAAAGGAAATTATATTCACTTTTTTATGATCAGATGCCAATATCTTTTATGAAGAAAGAAGAATCTTTGTACCATAGCAGTTAACATGGGTCGTTCCTCAGGATCAACACTCCGTGAACAATACCTGACATTGAAGGTGATGGCAGATAATATCAGGTCCCAGGAGCAGTTTCTCATGATGGTGGAACGGGAACATATCATTCCCGACATGGCCCGAAGGCTTTCAAAAGAAGCGATCTCGGAAGACTTAATCTCTAACAAACGGGTTTTCCTGGATTTTTTATATAATATGCTGGCAAGGACCGGTCCAGGTGAGCCTGATATGGATATTGAATTTCATTACCTGATCATCGATAAAGGATTTTTTGAGGTGGATAAGAGCATCCTCTGGATGCAGGAGAACGAGGTGGCAATTCCGTTTGAGATAGGAGACAGACTTGGAAAAACCATCGTTGGAGAAGAAGCAGTTGATGCCGTCAGGAAAATTATTGCATTTTATAAAGAAGCGGAAGCAAGGTTTGATCGTGAACATTTTGGAGACCTGGATCGCTGCTCTCTCCTTGTTCTGGAAGAGCACTTTCCCCAGTCATCATGGCATATCAGGATGAGACTGCCGGCAAAGATCCTGAATGATCACCCGATCAGCATCTGAGTATTTTTCTTCTCATCCTGCCCGGGGTATGAGATGTTCCTGATCTCTCCAAGGTTTTTTAGTACATTGTCGGCCCTTGTCACGATCTGATGCAACCGGTACGTATCTTCTGGCGATGCAAGAAACCGGATCTCCTTTACGGTATCGATGGCTTCTTCAAGGAGGTTTCCTGATGAGCCTGCAAGGCCTGGAGCAGCGGACCCGGTACTGGTCGTACCGGGCAGGATTATGGCAACGATGAAATGAAGAACTCCTTTTTCAATTATCGGAAGCATATCTACCCTGTATCTGCGTGACGTTCCCTTCACCTGTACCGGCCCGGTTATCGAAAATCCTTTACCCTCTTTAAATCTCTCTTTTCCAGAAACCCATATCTTTTTACATAATTCAGGAAGGTCATCAATAGCCGTGGCAGCGGACTCACGGGCTCCAGAAACCATCCGGTAAAAATTTCTGAACGCCGTATTTGAGAATACTATTGTCCCGTTCACCGCAAGGAGGATAACCGGGTGAGGAATTGCCTGAACTGCAAGGATACCAAGACGGAGATCAGGAGCTCTCTCTTCCACTCTTCTTTCTGGAGCCTGGACATGTTCTTCAGGTTCGTTTCTGCCAACCGTTGTCCGATAGAGCTTATGCTTATGCGCAACCATCTCGATATTGCTGTAAAGCTCCCGTTCTTTAAAGGGTTTGATAAGGTACCCGAAAGGTCCTGACTCTACTGCCCGCTTTATTGTGTTCTCATCCGAATGGGCAGTCAGGTAAATACTTGGAATATTGAACTGCTGATAGATCTGCTTTGCTGTCTCAATCCCATCCATATCTCCCTGGATCCTGACATCCATAAGGACCAGGTCAGGACGCTTTTCCCTGGCTATCTCTATGGCGTCCCTTCCATCAAAAGCACTGCCAACCACTTCATATCCAAGCTCTTTCAGGGTTTTTTCAAGCATTACTGAAGTGACTGCCTCATCCTCCACGATAAGGATCCGACGCTGACTCATATTTTTATCCCGTTTCCCCCATCTTTGGAAATATTACTTTGAATATTGTACCTTTCTCACTCATGATCTCAAGCCTGCCCTGCAACTGCTGAGTCAGCCTTAAAGTCAGTTCCATGCCCAGGGACCTGCTTTTTCTCTCGTCAAAGTCCTTCGGAAGTCCCATACCATCGTCGGCTACCTGCATCAGGTATGATGACGAATCCTGCGTAAATGAGATCCTGATCTCCCCTTCTTCATCTGGTTTATATGCATACTTTACTGCATTGGTGATGAGTTCATTCAGGATAAGTCCACACGGTATGCATCTTTCGATATCAAGGACAATATCAGGATCAATGGTGACTACGAGTGTAATACGCGCAGATGTTCCACCGTACTCCTGTTTAAAGTGATCAACCAGTCTGTTTATATATTCTTCTATACGTATTTTTCCAATATCTTTTGAATTATATAATAATTCATGAATGGATGCCATACTATAGACCTGGTTTCGGCATTCCTGTATGATCTCCTGTGCCTGAGGATCATGGATCCTCATGGACTGGAGCTTTAAAATTCCTGAAATAATCTGAAGATTGTTTTTCACCCGGTGATGTACTTCTTTTAGCAGAAGTTCTTTTTCGCGAAGTGAAGAGATGATCTGCTGCTCTGTCAACACCCGGCTGGTTATATCATTATAAAGGAAAAATATCTCAAGTTCTGTCTGTTCATATCCCACCGGCGTGCTACTTAAAAAGATGTCAAAATACCGTTTACCGCCTGGATATGTTATTCCACATCTCTGAATTGCTCTTGATTTTTTATCTTCAAGTATCATGGCAAATGCATCCTGCAATGCCTGGTCAGTTTTCGTGAATAATCCCTGGAACGTAATGCCAATTAGTTCTGTCTTATCTTTTTGTTCAATCTTTTCTGCTGAACTGTTCAGATCAACCAGCACTGAGTTTGTGATTGTTCCATCGCTCCTGAAGATCAGGCAGCCTGCAGGCATCAGCATGAATAGTGTCTTCAAACGGTTATGGAACATTCTGACCTGGTCATCAAGGACTTTCTGCCTTGTGATGTCCATGATAATACCCTCTATCCTGGCAGGATTGCCATCATCATCAGGTATCCCCGTTCCCTGCTCTAAAACCCACCTGTGCTTATCATCTCTTGTTGTGATCCTGTATGTCAGCCTGAACCTGGCATTCTTCCCGACTGCCCTGGTAATGGTTTCATGAATCCTGGCCCGATCTGCCGGGCTTATGAATGAGCCCCATGATCTGACGGCATTTTGCATGATATCGCCAGGGTGGTATCCGGTCAGCTTGAATGCCGCATCACTGACGAATTCCATTGTTCTGTCTTCATCAATATGTCCCTGGTATACCATGCCTGGAAGGTTTCGGATCATCGCTTTCATCCTGTTCTCGCTGGTACGAAGTGCCTCTTCAGCCAGCCTGTCAGATATGTAACCTGACACCTGGACAATGATATCGCTTATAAATCGCTGAAAGGAGAGTGCATAGGCTATCTGCCGTTGAGATGAGAAGATATGAACAACACCGATGGTTCTTCCATGATGGGTCATGGGAACACATATATCTGAATATATCTCCCCCTCCTCCACCAGGACTGGAGCAATTACCCTGATATCTTCTTCATCCCGGAATAATGGACTATTTTGCCGGATAACTGAATGGAGCATCGGGTGTATCACGGACTGGATTTTCTCTCCTGTGTATTTGCCATAATAGTCCTTAAACGTAGCAAGGTTCAGGTTTTTTTCTTCGGACAGGTATATTCCAACCCCTTCCATGCCTGAAACATCGAGTATGGCCTGACTGCAGAAATTAAGTGTCTCTTCAAGACTTTTGGCACTGGTATTTGCCAGGGCAAGATCACGTTGAATTTTCAGGCTTTTTTCAGCCCTGAATAGTTCTACTGCTTTATTCACATCATTGGCCAGCTCTGCAAAAACAACCTGCGGGAGGTTTTCTTTCTGCACATAAAAATTTGCCCCGTGGTTCATCGCTTCAATGGCGATATCCTCCTTCTCGCGGATGGTAAAAAGAATAAAAGGAATTGTCTTGTTTATCTCCCTGATCTTTTTTAAAAGGGCGATCCCATCCATCTGTGGCATGGAATAGTCAGAGATTATTGCATCGACAGGCTGGTTATTAAATATCTCCAGGGCTTCTTCCCCTGATTTTGCTGATAATGTCGAAAAACCGTATTTTTGTTCAAGTATGCGACTTTCAAGATCAAGAAGATCTGGTTCATCGTCGACAAGAAGAATGCGGATCATCAGGTTACTTCAGAATAGGCTATTATGCCAGTTAACCATATTGATCATTGCCCGGCATCAATTTCCCTTATCTCCCTGGCTATTGAACAGAACAGGGTCATCGGCCCGGCTGTAAAGAAGGTTCTGGAGACCTCAACAGGAATGATGGTTCCATCCTTTCTGACATGGGTTGAGATCACCCGCGATATTTTTGGTTCCTGCTCAGATAGTTCCCACATATTATCCCAGATTACAGGGGTTATCTCCCGGTTGATCTCAAATACAGACATTGTTGATATTTCATCTTTCGAGTATCCAAGTAGTCTGCAACTTGTTTCATTGGCCCGCCATAACTTTCCTGATCGTTCAAAAAGAAGTATTGAGTCAGATGCATGGTTAAAGGCTGCCTCGATCATCAGTAGTTCCCGCTCAATTCTCTCTCTTCGCGCAATCTCCTTCATCAGGTCATGGTTTGCCTGTCGCATCTCTTTTGTCCGCTGTTTAACCAGGGCTTCAAAACTGGCATGGAATGTATTAAGCTGTTCCTCCAGGTGCTTCTCACGTGAGATATCATGACCTGTTACAAGGTATCCTGAAAGGTCTCCGTTCTCGGTGAAAATCCCCCTGTAAGTCCATTCTTCAAATGCCATCATTCCATCAGGCTGTATTGCCTTAAACGATATTGTCTGCGACGGAGTGGTCTGGTTTATCTTCTGCTTCGTTTTTGAAAGCCGCTCAAGGTCTTCATGTGAAATGACCGGTTCATATGGGAAGCCTATCAATTCTTCGGGTTTTCTATCCATTCTTGAGCAGAAAGCATGGTTTACCCTCTTTAAAACCCCATCCGGCGTACAGCTGAATACAAATTCGCTCAGGTCTTCGGATATCTTTTTTAGTTCCTTCTCACAGATCTCAACCTCCGTTCTGGCGATAGTGAGTTCTGTCATATCATGGATGAGAAGAGCACACCCGGCCCGGCCATCATCAAAGACTATCGGGATGATGCGTATATGCAGGCTTATTCTGATTTTTTTGCCCTGAGTTGTGAATTCAGTATCTGAAGGGGTTCCAAGAACTGCCTGCTTTAAGAGATCATGCATCCTGGTATCGATTAGCGGGGACAATTCTTCATCTGTTGGTTCCTTTCCGGTGATATCTCCAATGATACCATAATCAGATAATTCAGATGAGAACTCCCTGACGGTAAGCCTGGCAGTGAAAAGGATAAAGGGACCATCATAAAAGTTACGAAGTACAGCTGCAGGAACCCTGCGTGACAGGTGGTATATCTTTGAAGTTCCCATGATCCGGAGATCAACATCGCCTTTCATCTGCAGCATATCAAGGTATTTTGCAGCAGTGGTTCTGTGCAGATGTAATTGTCTGGATATCTCGGTAATTGAAAGTCCCTGCAGAGATTCGCGTAATAAATCTTTGATCAGATGGATCTCCTCGTAGTTACCAATCATCTGTATTCTCCTGCCAGCCCTGGTGCCAGGGATTAAATGTCGTACATAGTCATCCGGTTTACTTACGGATAAATCTGTTTGAACATCAATTGTGTTTTCCTTGTGGAACATTAATTTATCTCGTGTAAATGCATCTTTAATCTGAAATAATTCCCAAAATCACAGACTTTAAATGTACAACAGATATGTACTACAAATGAAAAAACCTAATTTATCTGTAACCTATCTATTTTCTGATGCTTAGCATATCATCAGCAAAATGTGCCTGCTGCAAGGCCAGGTGCACCAGTAAGTTTTATGAACTCATTTACTGCATCTCGCGAGGAAAGGATAATGTCTGAAAATTTCGAAGTGGTTTTAAACCCTAAGTCATATCTGCCTGATCCTGAATATAAAGCCAGGTCACGTCTTGGTGATTATAAAAAGACATACCAGGAGTTTTTGGATGATCCCCAGCTTTTCTGGGATCGGATGGCCAGGGAGATTGAGTGGATGAAGCCCTGGAACAAGGTGCTTGAATGGGATTTTCCTTATGCCCGCTGGTTCTGTGGTGGCACCCTTAACATAACTGTCAATTGTCTTGATCGTCATATCAGGGAGGGCAGAAGGAATAAACTGGCCCTAATATGGCGGGGTGAAGATGGCGAGGAGCGGGTATATACTTATCGCCAGCTTCACCGGGATGTGATGCGGTTTGCAAATGCCCTGAAAAGACTTGGTGTGCAAAAAGGGGATCGTATCTGTTTTTACATGCCTCTGGTGCCTGAACATATCATCGCACTCCTGGCATGTGCACGGATTGGTGCGGTTCATTCCATTGTGTATGCAGGGTTTGGGGCAGAAGCACTCCACGCAAGGATTCGTGATGCAGAAGCAAAAGTTATCATAACCGCAGATGTAGGAAGGCGGCGGGGGAAGGTCATCTCGCTCAGGAGCATTGTTGGAGATGCCATCAGGAGTACACCAAGTGTTGAGAAGGTGATCGTCTTATGCAGGGAAAAGTGTTCAATTGAACTTTATTCTGAGATGGAAGAGGATTTTTACAGCCTTCTTGACGGGGTTGATGCAGATTGTCCTCCTGAGGAGATGGACGCTGAAGATCCCCTCTTTATCCTTTATACAAGTGGTACTACCGGAACGCCAAAAGGAATAGTGCATACCTGCGGAGGTTATGCAGCAGGTGTTCATTACACTTCCAGGTACATCTTTGACCTGAAGGACAATGATGTCCTGTGGTGCACGGCTGACACAGGCTGGATTACCGGACACAGCTACATTGTTTATGGTCCCCTCTCGGCCGGTGCAACGGTAGTCATCACTGAGACAACTCCTGACTGGCCTGATCCCGGGGTATGGTGGAGTATCATCGAAGATCTGGGGGTCACCATCTTTTACACTGCACCAACTGCCATCCGGATGTTTATGCGAGTTGGCGAAGAATGGCCGGATAAATATGATCTTAGTTCGCTCAGGATCATCGGGTCTGTTGGTGAACCACTTAACCCTGAAGCATTTGAATGGTATTACCGTGTCATCGGTAAAAGCAGGATTCCCATCCTTGACACCTGGTGGCAGACCGAGACTGGCATGCACATGATCATAACACCACTTGGTGAGCCTATGAAACCAGGATTTGCCGGTCTTCCGATTCCAGGCATCGAGGTTGATGTTGTGGATAAGGAAGGAAACAGCACCAGGCCCGGACAGGGAGGACTTTTAGTCATTAAAAAACCATGGCCAGCCATGATGAGAACTGTTTACGGAAACGATGAAAGGTACAGGAAATACTGGAACCAGGTAAAGAACTATTATGTTGCAGGAGACCTGGCTGTAAAGGATGAGGACGGTTATATCATGATCCTTGGAAGGTCTGATGACATCATCATCGTCGCTGGTCATAATCTTGGAACAGCGGAGGTTGAATCGGCGCTTGTTGAACATGAAGCGGTTGCAGAAGCTGCTGTTATCGGTGTCCCTGATGAGATCAAAGGTCAGGCGGTAAAGGCATTTGTCATTCTTGTTAAAGGATATGAACCAAGCCAGAAACTGGTATCAGAACTTATCTATCATGTGAGGATGAGCATCGGACCTATTGCAATGCCTTCTTCCATCGAGTTTGTTGATACCCTACCCAGGACACGGAGCGGAAAGATAATGCGAAGAGTTCTAAAAGCAAGGGAGATGAACATGGACCCTGGTGACATCTCAACGCTTGAGGAGTAATAAATAATTCGTTGTGGCAGCAGCTGACATGTCATGGCTGCTGGTGGAGCAGGCCTTAAAGCCAGGTATGATCCAGGCGATGTCCCTAATAAACCAGGACTTCAGGCTTTTTCAACAGTGATTCGGACCCGGTCGCCCGGCTTTAGTCCATGTCCTTTTGGGACATCGATGTTAAACCAGAGCACTTTCGGATCGTTCTGGGTATTGTCCTGCGACATCAGGCAGTCTTTATACTCATTGATGTCTCCGACAAATTCCAGTTCTGATTCAAACTTCACAATCTCATTCATGCTAATGCATATCGAAAAAAAAGAATTTAATTCTTTACCGGGGACACCATCCAGGTGGTGCTGTTGGAATAGCTCCACTTGACTATGGTAAGCTCCTGGCAGATGTCTGCGAGGATCGCCATGTTGGTTCCCACTTCCTTGGAAGACAGTCCCAGATCCTTTGCAATGTACTTGGATTTGAAGTAATGTCTTCCGGATTCGAGCCCTTTTATGAGATAAGTAATAAGCCGTGACTGTGTCTCGTTGTACTTCTCTCTAAATTTAATGTGTGATGGCATTATTTGACCTCCATCAGCGTACTTTACAGATTCAATTGCAGAGATTTAAAGTTACCTCAATTATCATGATTTATCATGATCAATTTACATTTGTTGAAAATTCTCCAATTTTGTCAGATAGGCGTGTAATAACCTCTTCCCTCATTCCTTAGACAAATTTTATACTTCCAACAACCAGGTGTCCTCCTCCATTCACTCCGGCACCCGGGATCTCTTCGCGAAGTTCACGAACCATCTGCGGGATGTTCATAAGGACACCCCGTGATCTGAGCACAACAAAATCCGGCCCAAATCCAAGTGTTACAATCGGTTTTCCGTTATATTGCTGGCATAATCTGTCATGAACCTCCCCACAGGTCTTCCCTGGCGGCGGGAAGGTGAACTTGTGTGCATGTATCTCCACGTCAATTTTAAAGAGGTGCGCCCCGTTGGGCAGAGTTGACTCTATCACATGCGTGATACATGTTCTCATCTGTTCAGCAATGGCAGACTCTGCTTCCTCAACCAGCAGATCGACCATGTTCCTGAACCTGTCATGGTCCTTGTTCAGGTCCAGAATGTCTTTTATCAGTTCTTTTCCATCATTAAACCTGAGATAGAACTGGATATAATCAAGGGCAAGGGCGATCTTTTTGCATTCTTCTTCAGTGTACCTGTCTGCGACAAGATCAAGGTACTGCTGTCTTTCAGGTGCCTCGCTCCTGTCAGCAACCCCCGCGATTGCTGCAATATGCCTGACCTGCTGATCAACACCAGGGAAAATGAGCCTTGCTATCTCTGCTCCAAGCATACCTGCAGTGATCCCATAATCTCCGCCAACTTTGTAAGGGTTAACATGGGCATCCAGGTACTGGTCCACTACCTCGTCAGGGTGATGGTGATCAAAGACGATCACAGGTATCCCATATACCCTGGCCATCCTCATCGCCGACAGGTCTTCTTCGGTTGAACCATTGTCAGTCAGCAGGATAAGAGGCATCTTCTGCCCGAACCTGACATTGTCACGGGTTGCATAATCAAGATCGCGGACGATGTCCTCTATCTCATAAAATGGTGCCTTGGATGGCGCGCGTTTAAACAGGTAGTTAGCCGTGTCAAAATCGCCCCCTGAATCATTGATGAGAGCTACAACGGCCTGTTCAATGGCAACTGCAGAACATATTCCGTCTGCATCTGCATGGTGCCGAAGCAGGATTGGTTGAGCGGTAAAGACTGCACGCCTGATTATTTTGGCAATCTTTCGCATCTCCGGGTGCAGTTTTTCAAGGACCGGGCTGTCAATGAGGAGCGGGATATTGGCTGGTTCAGCACGGTCATCGATCGCCTTTTCAATCCTGTCAAGTACCTCTTGAGCCTCGGCACCATGCAAAACTTCCAGCCTTGCCAGTTCAACCTGAACCTGGCCGCCCCTCATCATCACATCCCCGGTTGCCCGGACCATGTCTCCCTGGTTGACCTCAGGAAAAGCCCGTTTTCCTGCTTCAATAAATCCGGCGGCGTTTTCAGTCACACTCTCATCGACAAGTGTGAAGATTGTAGGTCCTGATGTCTGCTTGATCTGCGCTACCTGGCATTCGAGAGTAACTGTCCTGCCTACTTTCTTCCCAAGCTCGTCAAGCTTTGTCAACCGCCGCCTGCATACGACCGGCTGAACCTGGTACGAAGTGATAACGATCTCTTCAAGGTCAATATTTCCATTGTCCCGGATATTTCCCACCCTGACAATTACCGTATCACCTTCACGGTGGCTTACCAGAATATTGGATTTATGTATAAGTCCCTTGATTGAACTGTTCAGGTATACGAAGGCTCCAAAATTTGCAAAACCCTGGATTGTTCCTGTATACGTTTTTCCTATGACGATATCCGTGATACTGCATCCATCACCAAGGCTGTAAACTATTGTCTCTGTTCCTTTTGGCATAACTACTCACCAGAGCGGGATCCGGCCCGTCAGCCGGCAGCAGGAAATCCGATGATCCTGCCCCATAGAAGGCGGAATGTAATGTTTTACGTCAGAAGAATACCGCCTTTGGAATTGAAGCGGTTCATATGAGTAATGATAGTATCATACTTTCTCCTATTTCAGGAGATCTGTCAGGCGCGTTTTGGTTATGAAAGCATGTTCCCTAAATGTTAAAAAAGATATTACTCATCCCTGAACGGGACATTAAAAACTGTGAGGTCATCCGGGGCCAGGATCTCACCGGTAAAATGGGCTCTGGCATCTGCCACGTGGGCTTCTGTTGATGTGTACCTTGGGCTGAAATGAAAAAGGGCAAGACGGTGGGCTTTTAATGCCTGGGCAACCATTCCTGCTTCATATGCCGTTGCATGCATGAACTCCCCTGCCCTCTCCATCTCCTTCTGATCAAATGTTGCGTCATGTATGAGGAGGTCTGCATCTTCTCCGATATCTGTTAGCTCAGAAAGGACTGGCCTTGTATCCCCGGTATATATCACCTTTCTTCCAGGTCTCATCGGCCCCATGACCATATCAGGGGTGATTAATTTTTCTTCTCCGTCCATTGTTATGGCAACCCGGGATCCCCGCTGAAGTTTACCAAATAATGGCCCTGGCCTGATTCCGAGTTCAATGGCCCGTTCACGATTAAACCTCCCAGGTCTCATGTTCTCTTCAAAGATATATCCTACACCCGGGATTCCATGATCTGCCCTGAATACCCTGATGGAGTACCCTTCATGAATGAGCAGATCACCCGGCCTTACCTTTAATGATTCCACCGGAAACCCAAGCCTTGTTCTGCAAAGCCTGGTAATGTCAGTGACCATGTCATGCACAGAGTCAGGACCTGCTATTGTAAGTGGCTGAACCCTTCCGTTAAAAGACATCGTCTGAAGCAGGCCGACAATGCCAAGAAAATGGTCAGCATGCCAGTGAGATATGTATATCACCTCAGGAGAGAACCCTGCACGCGCTTTCATCATCTGTCGCTGTGATCCCTCTCCGCAGTCAAAGATAAGGTCATGGGATCCCCATTTTAAAAGAATGCAGGGAAGGTTCCTGGATATGGT